>JBMONJ010000078.1:0-12766 GCA_049324655.1 Candidatus Omnitrophota bacterium
GTGGCTGGTAGAGAACAGGTATTGACGGGACCGGTCGAGGCCGCCCTCAATCATAACCTTTTGACTGCCTTGGGTATTTTGTTCATTACCGAGATTCAACAATGGATTATCAGCCATACCAGAACTGACGGAGTGTTCCCGGCGGCCGGCGCTCTCCCGCAACTTAGCTCCGCGTCGCCGGAAATATTCCTCGCCAATCCCACCTCAATCCCTTCGGCCCTAAAGGGTTCCGCTGTTTTGGAATTTGTGATTTGTAATTTGGGATTTACCAAGGCCTCCTCGCCCCTGTCAATCGGGGATGTATTGACGGTTAGCGATATCGAAGTAAGCATCATAGGACGAATTAAAACCTATAATTCTTCTGACCCGCCTGAAGATGTGACCTTTATTGCCCGGTCTGTCCATCGTGAAAGTCAGTTGTTCTTAATACGCGACGGGGCTAATGAAATACAAAGAAAACATATGAAGGAAGAATTGCTAGCGCTTCAGCAGCGAACAGGTTTTAAGGCAGTCGATGTCTATGTGGATGACCGCGGTATTATTATGTGGGAATGGCCCCACGGGAAAGCGGGTTTTGTTGGGCTTTCTGATGGGACTTTCTTTCCATATATGGTCATTGCTCGTATCAACGACGTGTACATTGGTCCATCAATGAGGCGAGGTCCACCTCTGGCTGATACAGATCGAGATGAAGACTATCAAAGAAGCCAGATGGTTGAGTTAGTTTCAAACTATGTGATTCTTCAACCGGGCAAGCTACCGGTTGGATTGATGACCCACCATCATTACAACCTAATATTTTGGCGTCATATGAAAGAATTAGGGCGTATAGATTTTAGCCGGCCACGAGCGTTTACCTTTTTTGACAGACATTGTGACGAGGCAGATATTGACGAACAATTTATCGCTGGTTTAACTTCTGGCTTTGGGGCTGATTTTATAACAGCGGTAATAAATCATTTCCGCGTTTCTCACGCACATAGTGGGCTGCAAGCATTAGGGATCGCTTCTCTTTCCGATTCTATAATATATCGCAGCGTTTTTGACGGTGGATATCATAGGTATTCTTGGCGTCAAAGAAGCTCTGTTTTGGGAAATGTGACATCGGAGAGATATGAGTTTTCGGACGAAGATGCTGCAACAATTGAGGCTAATAATGCAAGAGGCAGTTTGACTGATATCGATCTTGATTGTATGACCAATGAGCAGATGTTGGTGCTGGTAAAGACAAATATTAGTGCGAGTACGAGAGATGGTATATTTATGTGTACAAGCCCTTACGTTGGCGATATCTACATTGACCAGAGAGAGGCCTTAGACTGTGCAGCGCAGTTACTCAAACCACTGTGGAGCATGTCGCATGAGGCGTGCGGCGCGAAAGATTCCTCCTCGCCGGCGGAGAAACAAGATACAGATAATGATGATGGGGATAAGAAGAAGATTCCTCGCAGGAGTTTTATGAGAGATATTCTTGCATTGGGTTTTTCTGCATTTGCCAGTTGGGTTTTGCCCAATCTTAAGTTAAACCCCGGACAGGGAAATGCCAAAGTGGCAGTTAAAGATAAAATGGCGGACATCGAGCCTTGGCCGTTTCCATTTTCCACTTCTGAATTTAGAAAAGAGGATGGCCGTTGGTGGCTGTATTTGAATAGAAGGAAAACCTTGCCTCTTTTTGGAATCGTTTATCAGCCCACAGAGAAAGGTAAACATATTAATGACTATAAGAAAAAAGGCGGACTTTACAGTTCTTTGCTTAACATAGAGAGCGGCGGTAAAGGCGACGCTAAGAAGATTTCCGCAATGGGAATAAGCGCCATAAGAGTTTATGATCTGCCAATTGAAGATTCGCAAGATGCCCAAATGGTCAAACGAATTTTTAGAGAAGTTCATCAAAAATATGGAATTAGATTTTTGGTTGGTCATTGGGGGGGGCTATATTCAAATATAGATTTTCGCAATTTAGAAGAGAGAAAAAAGGTTCTGAATAGTGTTGTAAAATTGGTTGAGCTATACGCCCAGGAACCTTGGCTTTTGGGATGGCAAATCGGCAACGAAAACAATTATTACATCCAAGGAGGCAGCCTCGGTGAGCGTATTAACCTGACGCTAAAGGAATATTATGGCTTTATGGATCAGTTGGCCGCTGCCGCTAAAGCAAGTCAAAATAATAAGATTTATAAGCATATTGTAGTTTTGGGTAATGGTGATTTGGCAGGAGAAGAGATTGAAGCGATAAGACAAATGAGGAATATTGACGCCTTAGGAATAAATTGTTTCCGCGACGATGCCGGGACGCAGGAATTAGTTCGTCTGGCTGCAGAGGAATTGGCATTGCCAATAGCGTTATCTGAGTTTGGTATGCCGGCAGAAGATGCAAATCAACAGCTGCGACAGGCGGAACATCTGAAAAATACCGTGACTCGCTGCATGGTGGGCTCCCTTACGGCCATGGCATTTGTTTGTGAGGCGACCGACGAGACATGGAAAGAAATTGATACTGGAAAAAGAGGCGAGGGGCACTTAGGTATTCTTGGTAAAAGAGGAGAGGCTGTCTTGGGCCAGACTATTGAGTTGATAAGGGAATCATGGGGCAGAAAATATCCTTTGCCAACACGCGAATTGCCAGATTCTAGCGAACTTGTGCGCATAGCTTGGGAGGCATTGCAGTTGAAAGCTTATAGAACTGCTGAAGAATACGCCAAGAAATGCATCAAGGCTTGGGAAGGTTTAGCCAGTAAGCAGCAGCAAGTCTGCAAACAAAGAGGCCTCTTTCCAGCTACCGAAGCTACTGAGTTAAACACTGGAATTGTACCGACAGTTGTGCGGATGCCCGTTTGTACGCGTGAAGTATTCGAATACCGGGTGCTGAATGATGTAGGGTTAAGTTATTATATTCTTGGCAGGGCATACTTTGAGCAAAATAGGCCCAAAGAAGCAAACAAGGCTTTTGAAACAATGTTAGAAGAGTACAGTTATGCCCAAGTTGCTCAAGACCGAGAGCCGATTAATTGGGTGGTAGAGCAGCGTTACTATAATGGTGATTTAATTGTAACAAATTTTCTTATCGGCACAACAGAAGAGCAACAAAAGGTTAGGTATCTTAAGCTTCCCGATACCATTATTAAATTAAAAGGGCGGTATATGATTCTCCAACTTCCTATCGCTTCAGAGTGTTTGACCTTTGAGGCTTGGAGATATCTTTTGGTCAAGGATTACGAAGCTTCAGAAGCTTACGCGGATAAGTGTATTAATCTCTATTTAGCCGAGGCAAGGATTCAAGAAGAGAAAAGCGAACTGGGTGAAGTTGACGAGAAGGCAGATTCTTGGGCGCTAAACGATGTCGGGAGCTGTTACTTCATTATAATAAGGGCTTTAGTTGAACAGGGCAGGTTAGAGGCGGCTAAGAACGTCTATAATAAACTGCAAAACCTTAAATTTGCCCAGTTAAAAGACTTTGAGGGTAATTGTTATAGAGTAGTCTATGCTGCCAAGAAATTATATCCACAGTTGTTGGATTTCTCAGTACCGCGTAAAAAGAAATGTCTATATTCTCTGGGTACGGTGTTTTTGATTATCGCTGGAAGCGGCATTTTAAGAATATTCAAAAGATTAGATAGGAAGGACCGGCAATTCAAGATAAAAGAAGAATCAGCGCTGGACTGGAAAGATAGAGTGGTTTTCATGTTGCTTTTATTTTCTGAATCCTTTTCTTTACTCAGTCTTATTATCTTCTGGTTGCAGCCTTCACGTTGGTTACATCACATGGTGAATCTGCCGCTCTTTTGTGTATTAAGTTTAGTAGGGATTTTCTTTGTAATATTTTATTTCTATGTTTGGTATCTTCTCTGGTCGGCAAAAAGACCTCAGCCAGTTCCTGCGCCGGATGATAAAAAAGTGGCGATGGCTACAACCTATGTTCAAGGCGAACCTCTGGAGTTAGTTAAGGCAACCCTGCAAAAGATGAAGAGCGTAGTTTATCCGCACGATACTTTCGTGTTGGATGAGAGTAACAGTGAAGAGTTAAGGTTCTTCTGCGAACAGAGCGGCATTAGACATTTCACTCGGAAAGGCATCGGCAAATATAACCAACTTGCTCCTCCCTACCAAGAAAAAACCAAAGGCGGTAATCTTAATGCTTTTTTGGACTCCGAAGGAGCACAATATGAATTTGTTACCTTTTTAGACCCGGATCACCAGCCAAAGGCTGATTTTCTGGACAGGGTTTTAGGGTATTTTCGTGACCCGACAGTTGGTTTTGTTCAGGCGCCGCACATTTACAATAATGCCGGAGACAGCTGGATTGCAAAGGGAGGCGCGGAGCAGAATTACTATTTCGTCGGCCCTATCCAAATGGGATTATTTGGTAATCAATGCTGCGTAGTAAATGGAAGTCATTCTACATTCCGGCTCTCAGCCCTACGGAGCATCGGCGGTTACGGGGTGCACAATGCCGACGATATCCTTACTTCTTTAAGATTGCATGCAAGAGGATGGAAGAGCGTATATGTCCCCGAGGTATTGGCATTTGGTCTTACGCCAGTTACTTGGAAAGATTATCTCTTGCAACAGTACAGGTGGGCCAATTCAATGTTTGAACTTCTCATTCACCATTATCCACGGGCATTGTTGCGACTAAGACCCAATCAGTCTCTGGGTTATTTAATGCTCGGGGTTTATTATTTCTTCTCCATCAATTTTCTGATCTTGTTTATGCTGCCGATAATTTCAATATTTTTTCTTCAGGCTGTAGTGAATGTCGATTTATTAATATCGCTTCAATATTTTATGGCTTTTTATATTGCCAAAATGGCCTTTTTGATAATCTGGTCACAAAGGTTTCTTCTAAGAAGAAGCGAACGAAGAGTTTGGTGGCGAGGTGGGTTCTTACTTATAGGCTCCAGCCCGTACATATTTTATGCCTTTATTAAGGCGGTTTTTAGGAAAAAACTTTTGAGGACAAAATTTGTCACTGCCAAAGAGAGAAAATGGGGAACAGAAAGTTATATCAGATTCTTTCTCCCGCATCTTTTGTTGCTTGGTTTAGGCGTCGGCATCCTGATTTATAGCGAATATAACGCAGCGGTGGTTGGGGCAGTAAGAGGAATGAAGTTATTTTTGTTGATGGGCAGCTTGACATTTAGCGCGTTAATAATTAGTGCTACAAAATGGTTTCGCAGTATAATAAACTTTATGAAGAGGATCAATGCCAGATTTAAAAAATAACTTCAGGAGGCAGTTGATGAACAAAAGAATTATTGTCAGGGCTTTAACTGCTTTGTTTTTATTTTGTTGGCTGCTCTCGGGATTTTTTACCCCGCTACTAGCGAGTACAAAACCGAAATATTTTGACGACAAAATTAAAATACAGGGCAGTTGGTTTTATCTGAATAAAAAGAAATTTTTTCTGAATGCCGTTGGTTACGCGCCGTGGCGCCCGGGGCAATTGCCGGGGCAGGATAGGGTTGCTTTGGATTTAATCGAGGAAGATTTTAAGCGTATTAAGGAGGCGGGTTTCAACACCGTAAGAACTTGGGATGCCTTGGGGCCGGAAGAATTAAGACTGGCGAAGAAATATGGGCTTAAGGTCGTGCAGGGGATTTGGATAGACCCTAACCATGATTTTTCCGATCCCTATTTTATCCGCGATTCTTTAGAGTACATTAAGAAGGTGGCCAACTGGTCCAAGGATTTCGATAATGTGTTGATGTATTTGGTCATAACCGAGCCAACTCAGCAGGCTATTTTGTTTGCAGGCACAGAGAAAACCTTAGAATTTTTCGCAAGTATCAAAGCGGCCATCCAGAAAATCGATAATAAACCAGTTTCTCTTGACAGCTGGTTACCGGCTGCATTTCTCGACCACTCTTTATGGGATGCGGTTACTTTTAATGCTTTCAAGTTTACCCCGGAATGTATAAACCGGGTAGTGGGCTTTAAGAATTATGTGGAATGGTTCAAGAGAAATTATGCTCAGGATAAGCCATTATTCATCGGAGAAACCGGAGGCTTTTCGGTATCAAAAACCAAATTAAACGAATTAGGTTTCGGGGGAAATTCTGAGGAGGAACAGGCCAGAGGCGATATTGAAAGTATCAAAGAGGCAATCGCAGGCGGCGCAACTGGAGTTTGCACGGTTGCTTGGATAGATACTTGGCATTATCCTTCTGACCCTAACACTCATGACAAACATCCTTGGGAATGGGATGGCATCTTGAGTTTGAACGATATAAATGACAGGATAGGGACGCCGCGAAAGGTTTTCTATGATTTAAAACTTTTAAATCATAGATTTATTTCGCCAGACGAGGAAAAGGACTCTTCTTCTTTTGCAATAAACATAGTCCCGCTCAAAGCCGAATTTAATGTCAGCGAGAGAATATCAGCAATTATTACCATAACCAAAAACGGACAGCCAATAAAAAACCATAAGATCGATTTTGGTTTCTTTATGCCGGTTGGCTGGAAGGAGGAGTGCGCTTCAGGCGAAACCGATCAAAACGGCCAGTTACAAGTTACCTGCAGCTTGTTGCCTGAATTACAGTCTCAATATCTGGTCGTTTGTGCCGGCTTTGTGGCGGAAGATAAAAGACATGGCGATATGCGTTTTATAAAAATCACTGCTCAAGGACAGACAAAATTAGCCACTCAATTCCCGGTGTATTTCGATAAGGATTTTCCCGGAAACCACTTTTTTCCTTCTGGTTGGACCGGCGATTATCCGGATTTAAAGTTTAATGACGCACATACAAAAGACACGCATTCAGGTAAAGATTGCATTGAAGTTATCTATACCGCAAAGAATGCCTTGGGTGGTGGGTGGGCTGGTATCTATTGGCAGAATCCTTTGAATAATTGGGATGATGCTCGCGGGGCTGTTGATTTGACAGGAGCAAAAAAGCTGACCTTCTGGGCCAAGGGCGCTAAGGGTGGCGAAAGAATTGAAGAATTTGGGATAGGCGGCGGTAGTCCTAACTCGGCGTCGGTTAAGCTGGGCCCGGTTATTTTGACCCAAGAATGGACACAATATTCTATAGATTTACAAGGTAAAGATTTAAGCCGAATTATTCACGGTTTTCATTTCTTTATAAGAAAAGATTACAATCCTAATGGCTGCACATTTTATATTGATGAGGTCAAATATCATATAGAATAGGGTGCTGGGAAGATATCGTAGGATTTTCCCTAACCCTATGTAAATAAATAACATTTTTCACTTGTATTCCGTTAGGAAAGCGTTTACAATTTTAAATAGGGAAGCGGTTGAACGCAAACTTAAGGCCCCTGCAAAAGCCACGGGCGGAATTATTCATATTTTATTTCGCGCAGCGGCCAAATTACCAATTCTTATACCTGCGTTAAAACCCGCCCCCCATTACCGTAACAAAAAATTGGCGAAAGACCAATTGCCTTCTTTAAAGTAGTAAAAGTCATTAGGATTTTTATTATCTAAAAAATGGAAACTGGTTTTTCTCCGGACAAAAGACAAGATTTAAGGCTTGAGGAGCGCCTGCCGGCCAGATTGCGGCTTGCCAAGAACAGCGAAGCGGTGTTAGAGGCCAAGACCGGGAATATCTCTTTAAGCGGCGTCCTGCTGGACCTCGATAGCAAACAGAAAAATCTTGGCAAAAAGGTCTGGCTGGAGATGGTTTCCTCGCCTTTTGGCAGCGTGATAACCACCAACGCCGAGGTGGTCTGGCATAATGCGGTTGAGGGCGGGGCTTCGCGAGTGGGCTTAAGATTTTTGGATTTGAACGACACTAAGAAAGAAGAGATTCTAAAACTCCTTTTGGAAAGACTAATGCCTTCCAAGGAAGACCGGTTGATTTTTAAGGCCCCGGACCGGCGCTTAAGTGAAAAGGAAAGCCGCTCGCTGGAGATTTTGGATTTGCTGCGCCGACAGGGTCCGGTATCTATTAGTTATGTCTCGCAGGCCATTGGCGTGAATGTGGTAACCACCACCAATTATCTTAAGGATTTCTTGAAAAAGGGCATTATCGTTGAGAGCGGAGAAGATATTTCGTCCGGTGGGCGCCGGCCCAATTTGATTAAGTTCAATCCCGGCTTGGGGTATGTTATCGGCTTAGAGGCCAATCAAAAGGAAAATTTTGTCTTGGGCATCCTGACGGATTTGTCCTCGAAGGGTGTCGCAAGAATCCGGGAGGAGTTTGCACCCGGTAGCAATCTCGCACAAAGAATAGCCGAGCTCATCCTGAGACTTATCAAGATCTGCCATTTGGAGCGGGAAAAGATTTTAGGTATCGGCCTTGCCGGCACGGGCTTAAGCGATTTGGATTTTTTGAGGGAATATCTCGAGCAAAAAACCGGCCTGCCGGTTCTGGCTAAACATTCTTTTCAGGTGGGCGTATTTGCCGAGAAGTGGTTGAATTCTGACTTGGCGGCAATTGACGATCTGGTTTATCTGGATTCCCCAGAGCATTGCAGTATGATAATCGGCGGCCGGCTCTATGCTGGACATAGTCAGGAGGCGGGTTGGGTTCATGCTCCGCATTCTGATTTCAAGGAGATCCTGTTTTGCCTGATTAGTCTTTTAAACCCGCAGGCAGTGGTAGTTTCGCAGGAATTAGTAGAGTGCCGGGAGGAGTTTTTAAATTCCTTTCGCGAAGAGATGCGCCGCGTGCTGGGGGGAATGAATAAACTTCCCACAATTATTGCCTCGACCATGGGCGAGGATACTGCGGTCGCGGCCATGGCCAGTTTGGTTATCCGGGAGATTTTCACGCAAATCTAAAGAGGAGGTTGGGTATGGAATTTGGGAAAGAAAAGAGGGAGCATCCCCGCTGGGACTGCCGGGTGCCCATAATGTGTCGCCGGGGCACGGTGTTCGACAATGCCCAGACCATGGACATCAGCAACACTGGGGTAGGGTTTTTATCTTCGCGTTTTGTTCCCGTAAATACCAGTCTCATCTTAGAGATTGCCCTCTCGCCTAAGAGCGAACCGATTATGGCATTGGGCCGGGTCTGCTGGGTGCAAAAGTGCCGCCACAGCGATAATTATCGCTTAGGGATGAATTTTACCGATGTCTCTGAAGATTCAAAGCGCCGGCTCACGGATTATTTTGCACGGGAAACCATATGACCACCGTCAGAGACCGTCGGATGTTCAGCCGCGTTGAGGTCGGGCTCCCGATAAGTCTGCCGGGCGCATTCCTCAGGGACATCTGCGCCTCTGGTGCGCGGGTAACCTGTCAGCGGCGGTTTCTGTTGGATGAGGATATTGTTTTCTTAGTGAATATCCCCGACGGCAAGGCCCCGCTGTCTATGAAAGGCAAGGCGGTCTGGTCAAAAGAGACGGGGATAAATGTTTGGGATACCGGGTTAAGGTTTGAAAAGATAAATTTTATGGATTTGCATCGACTCTTCAATATGTGAAATGGGGGTGAAGTAAGATGCGCGAAAGAAGAGACTTAGGAAGATGGAGTATTTGTAATCGCGTATGTTATCAGAAGGAAGACGGTGGCATTGAGTGTGAATGCCAGAGCGCAGATATCAGCGCCCGCGGCATACGGCTTAGAACCAATGAATTACTCCGGCCCAATACGCCTTTGAATTTGAAGATTTCGCTGGCCGAAGATTTAAATCCGGTCGCAGCAAAAGGAAAGGTGATTTGGCAGGTGGCAAGGCAAGATGGCCCGCCGGTAAGTTTTGACACCGGAGTTTCTTTTGAAGATATCAGAGATACCGACCGTGAAGAGATTTTCAAATACGCCTATCAATACAAGCGCGACGAGATTACCCGGCGCTGGTGGCAGGGGATATAGAAAAGGCTTGACCGCAAAATTCCTCCGTGTTAAACTTTTCCCGTTTTAATCCTTTTATTTATGAGTAATGAGAATGGGTTGTGTGTTGTGAGTCGAGTTGTGCGTTGTGAGGGTGGGTTTAAAAACCTCACAACCCATCCCCACAACCCGCCCCAATACCCATAACTCACCCACAATACCTCCGATTCAGGAGCAATCGTTCATGAAATACGGCCATTTTTCGCCTGACGGACGCGAATTTATCATCACCTCGCCCAATACCCCACGCCCATGGATAAATTATCTCACCAATGAAAAATACTGCGCCATAATCTCCAGCTGCGCCGGCGGCTACAGCTTTTTCCGCGACTGCCGATCGGACCGCATTTTGCGCTGGCTGCCGGAGAACTGGCACTTTGACCGTCCCGGGAGATATATTTACTGCCGCGAAAAGAATAAGACTTGGTCGCTTACCTATCAGCCGCTGCGCGTCGAGCCTGATTTTTACCGCTGCCGCCACGGTTTGGGTTACACAGTAATCGAAACGCAATATAACGGCATTCATTCCGAGATAACCTATTTTGTCCCTGAAGAAGACGACTGCGAGGTGTGGCTGGTAAAAATTACCAATCAGACCCGGCGTAAGCGCACATTAGAGCTTTTCCCATATGCGGAATTTCTGATCGGCGATTATCATCAGGAACTGCGTTACCGCAATATTATGAACCTTTACAACCGGGTCTGGTTTGACAAGGCGCATCAGGCGGTCTTTGCTAAGAAGACCGCAGCATGGGGCGATATGAACATCAAGCCTTTTCCCGCAACGGTATTCTTTGCCTCTTCGCTTGCGGTCGGTGGGTATATTACGCGTAAGTTATCGTTCTTGGGAAAATTCAATACTGAAGAAAATCCCGAGGCGGTTTTCTCGGGTAAGTTCAAGAACTTTGCCTTTTGCTCCGGAGAGGATGGAGTCGGCGCCCTGAAACATAATCTTAATCTTGGCGCCGCCCAAACCAAAGAATTCACCATCATCCTCGGCCAGACCGAAGGCGTCCCCTCGGTATCCCGCCATTTAAATAAATACCGCGACTTAAACCTTGCCAAGTCGGAATTGAAAAAGACCCAAGCCCTTTGGGAAAAGCGGATAGTGGAAAATATCGTCGTTAAGACCCCGGATAAGGATTTTAACACGCTGGTCAATGTGTGGCTAAAGTATCAACTGTATATCTGTAATTTCTGGTCCCGCTCGCCCAGTTATTATCATGAAGGCTCAGGTGGCCGGGGTTATCGGGATTCTTGTCAGGATTCCGAGTCCATCGTTTCCATCAACTCCCAGCTTACCCGCAAGCGTATCCTGAAAATCGCCTCTTTGATTCGCAAGGATGGCACTTCTGCGCCGGGCTGGTCAGATACCACCGGGCCGGCAAAGCATCGTCCCAACAAAGACCATCAAGTCTGGCTTACTGCCACCGTCTCCAGCTATATTAAGGAAACCGGCGACAAGGATATTCTCTTGGAATATGTTCCCTATTTAAAGGACCATTGGATTAAGGGTTGGGAGATAGAACCTAACTGGAAGCAGGGTTCGATTTCCGACGGGGAAGGCACGCTTTTTGAGCATCTGGAAAGGAATCTAAATTTTTGTTTTAATGATGTAGGCGAAAAAGGGCTCCCCTTGATCGGCCATGCGGACTGGAACGACGCCATTGACGCTGCCGGCATCAAGGGTAAAGGCGAGAGTGCCTGGTTAGCAGAGGCGCTGGTGCGTTCCTTAAAGTTGCTTGCCGAGTTAGCCGAACTCATTGGAGAAAAAGAAAAGCAGAATAAATACCTGCATATGGCCAAGACCATGTCCGAGCGGATAAACAATTTCGCGTGGGATGGCAGCTGGTACCAGCGTGGTTTTACCGACGATGGCACAGTTTACGGCAGCAAAGCGGATAAGGAAGGCAGGATTTTTATTAATACCCAGTCTTGGGCCATTCTTAGCGGAGTCGCCGAAGGAGAAAGGTTAAAACAGGTTTTAAAATCCACGGATAAATATCTGGACGGCCCGCACGGTTTGGCTTTGTTTCAGCCGGCATACAGTCAGTGGAATCCCAAATTAGGACGCATTAGTATGTTTTCCGAAGGCACTAAAGAAAATGCCGCGGTGTTTTGCCACGCGGCTAATTTTATGATTGTGGCTTACTGTTTGGCTGGCTGCGGTCAGCGCGCCTATGATTCGCTTTGTAAGCTTATGCCCAACAAGCAAAAAGATTATGACTTATATAAGACCGAGCCGTATGTGTTTGCTGAATACCTCGTCGGGCCCCAGCATCCTTATCTTTACGGCGAAGGCGCGTTTACTTGGATAACCGGCTCTTGCGGCTGGGCGTTTATGGCCGCGACCGAGTGGATGTTGGGTGCGCGCCGCGATTATGAGGGTTTAAGAATTGACCCTTGTATTCCCAAGCACTGGAAAAAATATTTTATTCAACGGCCGTTTCGCGGCGCGCTTTACGCCATTACCATCGAAAACCCCAAAGGAAAAGAAAAGGGCGTAAAAGAAGTTTATGTTGACGGCCGCCGCATCCCAGGCAATCTCATCCCGCCACACAACGACGCCAAGACCCATCAGGTCAGGGTAGTTATGGGCTGACCTTCCCGGAAAATTTCTTGGTCGGGCGTAACTTTGTCCGCCTTCGTCCTAAAAATCTTTAAGCGAGGAAGGACTGCGGCGGATGTCGCTGCAGAGACAAGCCAGAGACCGTCTGCGGATAAACCCGCCGAAGCCAAAGGCGAAAGCACTTTGGCGAAGGCGGGTATGGGCTTGTCAGCACGAGCTCCATGTGTTATACTTGCTTAACGTTTTTTTCGGAGACAACCTTATGAAGAAATATTGTCGGTTTTGGCTGGCGCTGTGGTCTGCCTTATATCTCCTTGCCGGATGTTCCGGCCAACCCAAACCTTCCACCCCAACCATAAGAATCTGGCACTGGATGACCGACCGCCAGCCGGCCTTTG
>JBMONJ010000079.1:0-1581 GCA_049324655.1 Candidatus Omnitrophota bacterium
ACACAACCCACTCACACTCTCATAGCCGGATGTTCCGCTTGCCTTTGATAGCCTTACATACACCCAAGACTTTTTATACGTAACCGATACTTGGCCGAAACCTAAACCGAGAAACGCAACCATAAGTAGTGTCAGGAGGTACAATGGCTCGTAATCCCAAGATATACATTCTCGATGTTACCAACCGCGACGGGGTGCAGACCTCGCGTATTTGTCTTTCCAAGTTAGAGAAAACCATGCTCAATCTCTATTTTAACGAGATGGGGGTTTTTCAAAGCGAGTTTGGTTTTCCAGTGACCAAGCATGAAACTAATTATTTAAATGCCAATTTGGAATTGGCCCGGATGGGAGTCTTGTCGCCGATTCGTTTAAGTGGGTGGCTGCGGGCCACGGTTGAGGATGTGGAGACTGCCTTTCGCTTGGTGCCTAAAATAAAGTTTCTTAATCTTTCTATTTCCACTTCGGACCAGATGATTATGCACAAATTCAAGGGTAAGCTGGATCATACCTCGGTGATTAAAGAGATGGTGTCCGCGCTTAAACTGGCAAAAAAGTCGGGCGCGGACACCGTCGGCGTCAATGCCGAAGACGCCAGCCGCACCCGGATGGAATACCTTATCGAATTTTCTCTGGCGGCCAAGGAAAACGGCGCCGACCGCATCCGCTATTGCGACACCTTAGGCTGTGACAGCCCGTTTTCCATTTACGAGCGGATATTGGAACTGGCAGAGAAGGTTAAGCTGCCCATTGAAATTCATTGTCACAATGACTTGGGAATGGTGGTGGCCAATTCAATCGCCGGTGCCAAGGCAGCCAATGACGCCGGGGTTGACGCGTATATCAACACCTGCGTAAATGGAATGGGTGAGCGCGCGGGTAATGCCGATTTGGTGAGCGTGATCTTAGCGGTAAAATACGGCCAAGGCCTGCAGGGAAAATATTCCCTCGACGATAAAATCAATCTTAAAAAGGCCTGGAAGGTCTGTAAATACGCCTCCTATGCCTTTGGCGTTCCCATTCCCATCAATCAGCCGGGCGTGGGCGCCAATGCCTTTGCCCATGAGTCGGGCATACACGCGGACGGCGCCTTAAAGGATCGCCGCAACTATGAGCTCTATGATTTTGAAGAGTTAGGCCGGGGCGAGCCGGAGATAATCGAGACCGGCCGGCAAATCACCGCCGGAGAATATAGCGGGATAAAAGGTTTTCGCAATGTTTATGATAAATTGGAAGTGGCTTTTAAAGACGAGAAGGAGGCAGCTGAGGTCTTAGAGCTCGTCAGATATGCCAATGTGCATAATCAAAAACCCTTGGTTGACGACGAGCTAAAGTTTATTGCCAAGTATCCGCAGATTGCCCGCAAGATTTTTACGATGATCCCTCTGAAGAAAAAAGAGGAGCGTTAAAAGTTTTAGACGCTAATTACCGCGAATTTATAGCTGATTGCCACTCATACCTAGTTTGAGTATTGAGTGTATTCTATTTTTTCAAGACATAAGATGGAATATAAAACTACAGTCATAGTCGGCGCGCAGTGGGGCGATGAGGGCAAAGGCAAGCTCATTGATTTTCTTTCCCGCG
>JBMONJ010000080.1:0-1573 GCA_049324655.1 Candidatus Omnitrophota bacterium
GTTGTCCCACGCGCTCATTTGAAAGCCCATGGCCCGCTTTTCCAAGGTCTCGCGATAACCGGCAAAAAGCTGAATCATCGTATCCATTATGGTCCGGTGGTCGCTGCGGGTCTTGCCATTGACTTGCTGTTTCAAGCGGCTTAAAGAGCCAAACGGCTCAATCACTTTATTCTTAAGATAGAATTGCCCTTCGGTAATATAGCCGGTGTTATCCGGAATGGGGTGAGTGACATCGTCGCCGGGCATAGTGGTTGCTGCCAAAATCGTCAAAGAGCCCGCGCCTTCAAAATCCACGGCCTTTTCATAGCGCGCTGCCAACTGGCTGTAAAGATCTCCGGGATAGCCGCGGTTGGAAGGGACTTGCTCCATAGTAATAGAAATTTCTTTTAGGGCATCGCAGAAATTGGTCATATCCGTCAGTAACGCCAAAACCCGCTTGCCGCTTAAGGCAAAGTGCTCGGCCACGGCAAGGCTGATATCCGGCACTAATAAACATTCCACCACCGGATCTGCGGCAGTATGGATAAAAAATACTGCGCGGGAAAGCGCGCCATGTTTTTCCAGCGCGTTGCGGAAGAATAAATAATCGTCATACTTTAAGCCCATCCCTCCTAAAATAATCACATCTACCTCGGCTTGAATAGCAATGCGCGCCAAAAGCTCATTGTATGGTTCGCCGGCAATGGAGAAAATCGGTAGTTTCTGCGACTCGACTAAAGAATTAAACACATCAATCATTGGGATGCGGGTGTGAATCATCTTGGAGGGGATGACGCGCTTGACGGGATTGACTGGGGGGCCGGCGATGTCCTTTAAATTCTCCTGTATCGCCGGCCCCTTGTCTAACGGACTTCCGCTGCCGTTAAAAATCCGTCCCAAAAGATTTTCTCCTGAAGCCACACGCATGGGATGGCCCAAAAAACGCACCTGGTCTCCGGTAGAAATCCCGCGGCTGCCGCTAAAAACCTGCAGATAAACCTTTTTGCCGTCAAGACGGATTACCTGCGCCAGCGAAGTACCGCGCCGGGTGGTGACTTGGGCGATATCCGAATACCCCACACCTTCAGCCTCGACAGTAATTACATCGCCGGCAATCTGGATGATATCGGTATATACCTTCTGCATGTTAAGCTATGTGTCTTGAGGGTGGGTTGTGTGTTGTGAATATCTATTTCGTGACAGCTTATTTAATTTTACTGCTCAACAATGCAACAATATCCTTCTCAATCTTCCCAAATTCCGCGCTCTTCCAAGGAGATGAATTCCACCCCTTGAATTCCTGGCGCAGGCTTTGGAAGAAATGCCGCGCCTCGTCTTTATCCTTAAAAGTAAATTGCGCCTTAAGGATGCGGAAGATAAATTCAAAGATATACTTCTGCCGCTCGGCAGAAGTAGCCTCATCCACTGGATCAAAGGCATTCTGCTGCAAATAGACAAAATCAAAAAACTCTGCCTTTAAGTACTCGATGAAGTCATTCAGCGCAGTGCCCTCTTCGCCAATGACCTTCATCATTTGCGCCACTTCAAAGCCTTTATGCAAAATGCGGTGGCCCTCTTCTTCCTGCTCCTCGGG
>JBMONJ010000081.1:0-12482 GCA_049324655.1 Candidatus Omnitrophota bacterium
TTTTTCCAATACCGCAGGCGCGCTCTTTATCAAAAACTCCAAACCGTGCCAAGGCCACATCCCGCCGACAAACCCGATATAAAAATAATCCGGGCTGCGGCCCAAGGTCCTCAAGGCTTCATTGCGGTCAAGCGGCTTAAATAAATCAGTATCCACACCATTGGAGACCACGGTAATCCTTTCCGGGAAAAAAGCATATTTTTTAATCAACGAATCACGCAGCACCGGACTCACGGTAAAAACTCTTTTACAGCCGATGAAATTAATATGACGCATTCGCTCCAGAAACCAGATTACGATGCTGGGAAATTTCTGCAGCCGGAAATCTTCGATATCGCCATTAACAAACACGGCATAAGGCAAAGACAGAATTTTCGCTGCCAGCATTGGCGCGCAGCTTGAGAATATCTCGAAAATCAGAAGACAATCAGGTTGAAGTTCACGACACGCCGTCAACAAAACTGGCAACGCCGTAAGATTATAAGTCAGCGGCTGCAGAAATTTCCCCCATAAAACGGGTATATAACGGATCTTCCCGCAGAATTCCCCTTCGTATTTTCTTATTGCCGGGGCGACAATCTCCACTTGGTGGCCTAATTTCTGAAGATGCCGGCTTATTTCTATCACCTGGCGCACCCCGCCGATATTGCCCCCCATATCTTCATAACAAACCACGAGTATTTTCATGGCTCGCAAAGATAAATGCTTACCGTGTTCCCCTTGTCCACAGTTTTAAAACTATCCACCAGCTTCCATCCCGCTGGCAACTGATAGATATAGCCGGGCAAATCATTTCTTCTGGCCAGAGGGTGGCCGTAATCATCAAAATAGACATAGCGTTCGTGCAATACCACATAACCCTGTATACTTCGGTAGTCAGGAGTGCCCTCCACTAATTTCAAATATGATAGCTTACCTCCGCGAAGATTCTCGAAATAATCATACCCCAAGCGATACTGGAAATAAAAATTCAGACGCAGCGGCCACTGCCGGCTGATACAGTAAATCGGTTTAAGCGGCAGCAACTTAAGGCGCTCGTAGGCCAGTTTATAGGGGGAGGCGTCCACCGAGAGATTCTTTCTAATCCGGAAGGCACCGTAGAGAGAAGACAGCGCAAAAATAATCAGCAGCAAAATAACTATGCCGGCGGAGGTTTTACCCGATTTGACTTCTGATGTTACGCGCCATTCGCTTAAAAAGGCAGCCACGGACAATACCATAGGAATGATGATTATTGTCAGATAGCGCTCGTCGTGATGAATGGGTATGCGGTTTTTCAAATCAATGAAGCCGAATTGCAGAAATAGAAATACCGGTATAACCCAAATCAGTAAGATGACCATATCCTTTTTTTTCTTGGCGATACTGTAAATCATAGCGGCAAGAAAAAGATAGAAAAAGAAACTAAAATTTGCCAATCCGTAGCGACTAAGGCCCAAAAGCGAACGTGGATAATAAGTCAGAGAAAGGGTTTCGAAATAACTCTGAAAGGCCGGGTCGTATTTGGCGGTGGCGTGAAGCCCCCGAAACCACTGGTTGGAGACCTTATAAGCGAAAAACCAATCGCCAGTGCACCACCAAGATATCGCCAGCGAAAAAACTATTACCACTATTACCCCGCAGGCAAACCAGACATAGTGCCAGCGAAAAGCCTTTTTCCAAAGGCAATAACCAGCAAAAAATAATCCCAAGATTACCGTGGAAAATCTCGCGTTTATTGCCAGACCCATCAACACTCCGGCAAAGGCGTAAATTACCCAACTGCGCCTCGTGCTAACGAGTTCTTGGCGCAAAAATAAAAAAATTGCCCAGCCGGAGAAAAACTCCACAAATACATCGGAAAGAACGCTGGTGGAAACAATCACCTCTAAAGGCAGGAAGGCAAGAATAAAAACCGCCAACCAAGCGGTAGTTCTATTAAAAAGCAAATTTCCCAAAAGATAAATTACCACCAAGGAACCCACGCCGCATAAAAATGGCCACATAATCGCCACCATATCGTTAATGCCGAAAAGCTTAAAGAATAAGGTGATGGGCATCCAGACCACATAACGATAAAAATCCACATAGGTCTGGATGCCCATATTAAACTTTCCCTGCAATAAATCAGCAGCATGCTGGGTGTAAAAGAAGGAATCCGGGCTGGACACGCCAGAGTTCATCGCCAATCTTAATATCGCGCCCACGGCAAGTAATATAAAAAATGGACGGTGATTTATCCGCATTTTTCCGGCTACCTCTGAATCAAACTCTTTTTATGGATAGAGAACCTCAAACGCAATAAACCGGCCACATCATCCAGAACCGTCGCGAATATCTTAACCTTCGAGGTCAAATCTTCTATCCATTCCACCGGCACCTCGAATATCCTGAATTTATTATATTCGGCCAAAAGCAAAAGTTCAGTGTCGAAAAACCAGTTGTCATTCTCAACCAGAGGCACTAACTGCTTGGCCACCGCGGTTTTTATTGCTTTAAATCCACACTGCCCGTCGGAAAACCGGTTGAAGAACAAACACTTCACCAAGAAATTATATGCCCGGGAAATAATCTCTCGGCTTAAGCTTCTTTTTACCCGCGCACCATGCATCAATCGGGAGCCCACGGCCAAGTCAAAATTACAGGCAATGCCTTCAATCAAAAGCTTCAAATAGCGCAAATTGGTCGAAAGGTCTATATCCATATAGCAGACAACATCGGCGCTGCTCTCTAGGAAAGCCTTTCTTAAGGCATACCCCCTTCCCTTCACCGGAATATAAAAATATTTAATAGCATTATAGGTCGAAGAAAGCTCGGCGGCGAGCTGACCGGTTTTGTCCTGTGAGGCGTTATCGGCAATGATGATATTCCAAGAAAAATCCGCCGCCTTCTTTAGATAGTTATGCAGGATAAGGATGTTTCTTTGCAGGCAATCTGCCTCATTGTGCACCGGCACCACCACATCCACGCTCAATATCTTCGTATACATTTTAAGATTTTTTTATGGCCCAACCGGTTTTTAAAAGAAATTAAACCAAAGACTACGCGGGAAAACCATCTCCCTGCGCTGCGGTTAAGCATATACAGATAATAACTAATGGCACAGATTAAAAAGATTGCGGCGCTTACCAAAAGACTGTGGCGTTTTCTTAAATTATGCCAGCCGATAAACCACGTGGCGCTATGGATTATCCGCAGCAAATCCCGGCCAATGCCGAAAAAACCTCCGCCAGTTAACTGGCCTTGGTCATCAAAAAGATAATGCCGGAATAAAACCACATTGCAATTTAGTCGGTAGTCGGCAGTGAAACTTTCCCGCCTCTGCCACCAGCCTTCCAGATTATACCTTGCTTTCTGCTGCGCGTATAATTCCGTACCGGGAAAAGGAACCAGAATTCCACCGGGCATTATCTCTGATACCCTACTGCTCAGCCGCTTCATCAGGGAAACCGTATTCTCAAGCTCTCCTTTTCCTTCCCAGGGATAACCCCACATAAAATTTATTGAACAATCAATGCCCAGCTCATTTGTGAGAAAGATTTTCTCCTCCATTTCTTCAATGGTCTCGGTCTTATTTAATTTTAAAAGGGTCGAAGGATTGGCACTCTCTACTCCGAAATTAATGGCGCGACAACCTGCTTTTTTCATCTCCGACAGCAACTCCTTATCCACGCGGTCAAAACGGGTGATGCAGCTAAACTCGAAATTTGGCCACAACTCTCTGCGAAGGGACTCGCATAAGACAAGGGTGCGCTTGCGCCCAGCAGTAAAGATATCGTCGAGAAAATAGAAACTTTTTAGGCCATAATGCTCCTTTAAGAACTTTATCTCTTCAATCACGCTTCCGACAGAGCGGGTGCGGTAACGATTGGCAAAGATTTCCCGGCAGCAAAAACTGCATCTGCCGATACAGCCGCGCGAGGTCAAGACCCCGCCAAAACGCCACAATTCAAAATCATTTCTGGCAAAGGCACGGATATCAAAGGCCTCTTTGGCGGGAAAGGGTATGGCGTCTAAGTCTTCTAAAAGCGGCCGCCCAGCATTAACAGCCATTCGACCGTCGGCGCAGCGGAAACTTATCCCAAGGATATCGTTCAATTGCCGCTGGCCGAGGAAATATTCTGCCAGCTCGGCGATGGTCGCTTCTCCTTCTCCCCGCACCGCGATATCTGCACCGGCCTCTAACACCTCCTCGGAAAAAAGAGAAGCGTGCGGACCGCCGGCAAAAACAAAAATTCCTAATCTTTTGAGCTCTTTGAGCAAATCATAAGCAAAACCGCAGAATAAGGTATTGACATTTATACCGACAAACTTCGGCTGGCGTCGAACAACTTCTCTTATGGTTTCTTGAATATTATAGTGCGAATAAGGCGCCGTAGCGTCGACAATTTCAACTGCCATCCCCTTGGCCTTAAATACCGCCGCCAGATAACCCAGCCCCAGAGGCAAAGTAAAATTTATCCGCGGAGAAGGCGGCTGGAGCAATAAGACCTTAGCCCCGTCGGGCATTTCTGATTTCCTCCAGAATTGCCTGATATATCTTTAATTTCTCTTCTCTTACCGGGTTGGGCTTAAGCAAGGCAAAACCCATTCTGACTCTTATTGATAAAGAGAGGATAAAACCAAAGATGCCCGCCTTGAAAACGCCGAAATGTTTTTTTATCAGCCGGTAATTACTGTTGATTCTTATGCGCGATATCTCGGTTAAACCGTATTTGCGGGTGCTTTCTTTACCGTAATGGAGCGCCTCGGCATCGGAAAGAAAATAAATCTGCCAGCCTTTTCTTCTTGCCCGCAGGCACCAGTCTGCCTCTTCGGCATAAAGAAAAAAATCTTCATCCAATAAACCAACATCCTCAAGGGCCTTGCGCCGCAGCAGAAGACACGCGCCAGAGACATAACCAGCTGGCAATGCCTTTGCCGGGTTTAAGAAAATCCGCAGCCTCTCTATCAAAAGCTCCGGAAAGAGCCAAAAAAATATTGCCCAAAACAGACTCGGACCAAAATGGCAGGATAATTGCAGGGAGCCGTCGGCATTGATTATCTTTGGGCCGACGGCTCCCGCCTTTTTATTCTCCTTAAGAAACGCAACTAATTTTTGCAGGCAACCTTCCTTAACCACCGCGTCAGGATTAAGCAGCAAAATCAATTCTCCCTTAGCCTCTTTAATGGCTAAATTATTCGCTGCGGCAAAACCCAAATTGCGGGAATTTTCCAACCGGCGCACCACGGGAAATTCACTCCTGGCCATCTCATCACTTCCGTCGGAAGATGCATTGTCAACCACTAAGACCTCAAAGGCAAAACCCACCTCTTGGTTAAAAATGGCGCTTAAAGATTCGCGCAATCTTTCTTTAGCATTCCAGTTAACGATTACCACTGATAGTATTGGCTGCATAATTTATTTTCTGCTCTTTAAATCCCTTAAGTTCATAGAAGTTCAGCACGGCGACGTAACATCTAAAGAGCAACTCACTTTCCCCAAAAGGCTCCAAAAGATAAACTAAGAACCACGCTGCCATACCCTTCAAGAATACCCAATAGATATTCTGATGTGCAAAATTTCCCAACTCCGCCTTAAACTTCTGCGGGTGTTTTTTGACCAAGACAATCAAAGAGCGGCCAACCAGATACTGTCGCTTTACATAATCCTTTAACCGCGTCGGATGATAATGAAAGACCTTGGCCGCCTTTATATGCTTAAGACGCATTCCAGCCTTTCCCAGCCGCCACGCGAATTCCACGTCCTCAACACAAGGGTATAAGAATTCCTCGTCGAATCCCCCGGTTTTGGCAATCAGCGTCTTGCGTAAAGAAACATTAGCCGTAGCAAAATATCCATAATTCACAAAATGGTTGTCCGACAGATTGACAAAGTTAAATTGCGTGCCCTGCTCTAGGAAACGCATAAAAGGAGTAGCGCTTATTTCGGGATGCCAGACAACCAGTCCGAGAATTGCCGTGTCTTCTGGCGCGCCCTCCAGCTCCCGATAATGCGTCTCCAGCAACTGCCGGTCGGCGATCATATCGTCACCGGTGAAAAAGAACGCGTCGCCATTTGCCTTAAAGATGCCGATATTCCTTGCCGCTGCCGGTCCCCGGTGCTCCTGCCGCATATAGACTATCTGCCGGCGCTTAACATACTCCTGGAGCAAAACCGCGGTGCCATCCGTAGAGCCGTCATCAACGACGATGATCTCGTATTTATCCCGTCCCAGACTTTGCTCAAGCAGGCTGTCGATACACAGCTTAAGCCTTTCTCGCCGATTAAAAGCCGGGATTATTACCGATATAAACATAACTTAACGCAGCCGCGTCCTAAGGTATCTGTCCAATAACATAAATCTTATCCGCGAAAAAATATCCTGCCTTTTCATCAGATCAAATCCCAAATAGAGATATCCCCTCAACCGCGTGATTTCCTGAGATCTGAAAAAACCGGTATGCATTACCGCGGTATGGCCGTCGTATCTTTCCCATTCCTCGCTCTCGATCCATCCCTTTTCTTTTGCCTCGAAGAAAAGCGGCGTACCCGGATAGGGGGTGGTGACGGTAATGCCAATGCTTTCCGGCTTCAAGTCAACGAGCATACGAAAGGTCTGGTACATAGATTCGCGAGTCTCCTGCGGCAACCCGACCATTAACAGGAAATGCAGGTTCAAGCCCAATTGCCGGGCGTGATCGCGCAGTTCTTTTAGCCGCTCAATGGTCAGGCCGACCTTGGCTTGCGTCTGCATCAACTCCGGACACCCAGTCTCAACGCCAATATTTATCCCCCGGCAGCCGGCCTCTTTCATCATCCCCATTAACTCGTGATCCAGACAATCCACCCGGCTTTCGCACCACCATTCAAAGCGAAGTCCTTTCTGCAAAATCAACGCACAAATCTGCGCAGTCCTTGTCCGGTCCAAGGTAAAGGTCGCGTCACGAAAGAGTATGCGGTTGATATACAAATTGTCCACAATATCCCCGATCTCCACGACGACATTTTCTGCGCTGCGTGCCCGCCACGCCTTGCCCTGCACCAAAGGGTAGGGGCAATAATAAGCGCAGGGGAAAGGACAGCCGCGGCTGGTCTGCACGGCAGTGGTCTTGTCTCCTAACAACACATAATGATATTTCGCATTGGGCAAAAGCTGCCTTGCCGGAAGCGGCAGTTCGTCCAGATTGGAAATCGCCAAGTCGGCGGCAATCTGCAATCGGCCGTTTTGCAAAACAGCGGTGCCCCTTTTTTCTTCGTTACTTATTATTTTATCGATATTCAGGTCGCATTCACCAAAGACGCATAAATCCGCGCGGCTCCTCTCGAGGATCTCTTTTAAAAGCGCTGGGAAGGTCATGCCGGTCTTAACTAATACCGGCGCCGCAGTCCACTGCCGCAGACCACCGATAAAAACACAGTCCTGATAAATCGACGGCAAAGATACAGTGGCGATAACCGCATCTGGTGAGAAATCGTTAAAAAGCTCCTCAAGTTCTCTTGCGGGATAGTCCTCGACTGCCAAGTCAATAATCTTCGCCTGATGGCCGCGCTTCAAGAGTGTTGCCGCCATATAAGCCAAATCCAAAGGCGGCAACACCGCTGTCTCCCCGGTGCCAAACCCCAGTCCTCCGGCCATATCCCGGGTTATCCGTTGTTTTTTCGACGGTGAATTGATCAGGAGCACCTTCATGGCAACAGTCTTTCCTTTGTAGCCCATTCCAAGGTCAGCGCTATTCCCTGACGTAAATTTACCTTTGGGGAAAAATTCAAAAGTGTCCGCGCCTTTTCTATCGAAAAGGCGCGGTGAATATAATCCTTTCTGCCGGCATAGAGATAACCCAATAAATCTGCCCAATGCAGAATCCGCAAAAATCTTTGGCGCAAGCGCAAAAATTCTTTACTGGCAAAAGATACCGCAGATGGCAATTCCGTTTCTATGCCTAACTCCCTCAAGATCAATTCGAGCAACTTACCTACCGTAACATATTCCTCGCCGGCAACAATATAGACGCCTTGGACAGAATCGTTTTTCATTGCCTGCATTATCCCCTCAACAGCGTCAGAAATAAATAGCGGGTGGATATAACGGCCTTGAAATGCCGCGGACAGATGAAAAAAAAGATCGCGCTTCAATAAGGCATTGGCGAGCGGGATAATAAAATCCGGACGGGGTGGCCCGTAAACATTGCCCAGCCGTAGAATCACCAGCCCTATTCCGCTCTCCTTAGAAAGCTTAAGGAGCGCTTTCTCTGCCAATAATTTCGACTGACCATAACTGCTCACGGGTCTTAGGGGATAACTTTCATCCGCCGGGATATCCTCTTTTGTTACCGGCCCCATTGCCTCGATACTGCTGCTAAAAATAAATTTTTTTGCTCCCTTGGCCTTGGCTAATCTGAATAAGTCAATTGTCGCCTTAAGGTTGACCGGCAAAAGTAATCTTGGTGGGCCATAAAAATCCAAATTTGCGGCAAGATGGAAAACCGTATCAATATCCGGCAGCCGCGCGGATAATCCGCTTAGCGCGTCGCTCTTGCCCAAATCAACCTCAAAAACCTCTGCCCGGTCTTTTATCGTTTTCTCTAACTTATCAATCCTTCGGGCCAGAATTATCACTTTATCGCTGCCGCCTTCCAGCAATCTTTTAGTCAGCGCCCGGCCGATAAATCCCGTGGCGCCGGTAATCAAAATGTTCATTGGCGTTTCGTTCTTCCTAACATCTTTCTAAGCGCAGTTCGTATCCCAAAAGGGAAAGGACTCGAACATCCCAGAAATTCAGTGACGAATTCTTTCAACATCCCCCGCCTGATCAGATAAGCCCACCTTTTAATCGCCAGCCGGGCAAAGAATCCTTCGGAAAACCATTTGGGGACATAGCGGTACATCCTTGCCCGATATCGCTTAACCAGCGCGTAATCAACGCCATATATCTTCTCGCTCGTCGGGCTCCTTTCAAAATCCTCGAAGGTTTTAATTTTAATGAGATTATTACTCTTACAGTATTCATAAAGCTCGCAGCCGGGCACCGGCGTAAAATAGGTCACGGAAAGCAACTCCGGCCTCACCAACCGAATTTGCTCCAAGGTAGCCCGTAAATCCTCTTCTGTCTCAGTAGGTATACCGGACATATAGTCTGCCAAGATTACAATACCGTATTTTTTGCAAAGCCTCGCGACCTTAAGGGCGTCGTCGGCATTTATCCCCTTGCTTAAGAAATCCAACATTCTTTGCGAGCCGCTCTCAAAACCGAAAAACAGACAAACGCAGCCGGCGCTGGTCATAGCTTGGGCCAATTCCTCATCGAAGGTGTTCACCCGGCTTTGCGCCGACCACTGGACCTGAAGCTTCTCGGCTTTTATCCTAGCGCACAATTCCAAAACCCAGTCCTTGCGCAAGGTAAAGGTGTCATCCTGAAAAGACAGATATTTGACCTTATGTTTATTCACCAAAAACTTAAATTCCTCGACGACATTGGCTACCGAGCGAAAGCGCGCGCCGGCGCCAAACATCCTTCGGCCTAACGGCTGACAAAACCTGCAATTATACGGACAGCCCCGGCTGGTAAGCATAATCAGACCGTTATCCAGAAAAGGAAAGTTGCGCCGTGGATTTAAAACCCGGTTAAGATCATAAAGCTCCCGGTCGGGAAAAGGCAGTTCGTCCAAATTCTCAATCACCTTTCCCGCAATTATTTTCTCCGGATGTCTTCCAGCTTGAAGATCATTCAGGAGCTCGCAAAAACTTATTTCACCCTCTCCGGTAATCACATAATCCACCGCCCCAGTTTCAATAAGCCCCTGCGGATCAATTGAGGCATGGGGGCCGCCGGAGACCACCGTCATTTTTTGCTCTTTGGCAATTTTACAGCAGCGTATGGCATTATCGAAATTTACGGTGCTAAAATAAACCCCCACAACCTCACTGGCGCGCGTCTTTAGCTCATCTTGGACCTCTTCCCAACCGCTTAATCCCCTCAAGTCAATCAAATCAACTATATGACCGCTTCTTTTGACATACGCGCCGATATAGGCCAGACCCAGATTTATCCAGTTGTGGTTCATATCGCCTTTGCCCAGACTGTTAAAACCCAAGCCGGCGATACCCGGATAAATCAGGGTTATTTTCATTTAACCACCTGACTTAAAAATCTTCAATTGCGCATACCGGTTAATCAGCAGGCGGTCATACGCGTCTATATACCGCATTAACCAGATCAATCCGACAAACAATACTAAATATATGGCGCCAAACGCCAAAAGACCAATCCAATTGGACAGTAGTTTGTCATTCATAAATATCGACAGGATTAAAACCGATAAGCCTCCTGCCAGAACCGGCTTCAAAAATATCTTCGCTGCAAAATCCCAAAAAGGAATTTTGCTTGCCCGATGAAACATAAAGATGAAGTAGATGGCGGCAATCAGCATCGCCGATACCGTGCCGTAGACCACTCCGAAATATCCTATCTTGATTACCAATATCACGCTTAAAATGACATTTAACAATGCCGCCAGCGTCGAACTCTTCATCCCGTATTCAGGTTTTCCTATGCCATTTAAGATGCAAAATCCCGGCCCGGTCAAGAGATTTATAAAATATATGCTGATCAACAGTTGTAAAGTAGGAACTGAATACCCATAGCCCTTTCCCAGCCACAAAATTATGAAAGGCCGGGCCAGCAAAACAGTCACCAAACAAATCGGCAGGGCCGACAAGATGACATACTTCATTGAACGAAAATATAATTCTATCAATCTGTCCCGGTCCATCTTGGCGTCCAATTCTGAAGCCGCCGGCTGCAAAGCGCTGACGAACATCATAGGCAGCTCTATCAGTTTGGAGGCGGTCTGGCTGGCAACCGAATAAAAGGCCACAAAACCCACATCTAGAAAATAGGCCAATAAAAACTTGTCCATCTGAAAATGAAATAGCCCGGCAAAGCGGGAAACCTGAATCTTAAAACCAAATCCGAATAATTTCTTAAAAGTGTTAAGCGAAAACAGGAAGAGATTGAATTTAAGCTGCGGCAACAACCTGAAGACGGAAATAAAATTAAGTACGCTGCTGAACAAGAAGACCATAGCGTTATTAACCATCAGACCCGGCAACCCGTAACCATTCTTTAAGAAGAATACGGTCCCTGCAACCATAGGTATTGAGGCGACCATCACTATCTTGTTGGTGATATCCATCCTCTGCAGTCCCGCCTGAACTGCAAAGAAGGCGCTAAACATATTGAAGAAACCAAAGATCACAACTGCTACGAGAAAAACAAAAGCAATCTCCTGATGCAGATAAGCCGGGCTTTTAAAGATGCCGACCAGAAAATCAATCTTCAAAAAGGCAACGATTATGATTACCGAAGCGAAAATAGAATAAAAGACAAAACCGGTATTGACGATTGTGTTTATTTGGTCATAATCCTTCTTGGCATAAAACTCGGCGATATATTTTGAAAAGGCATAACCAATGCCTAAATCGAGAAGTCCGAAATAACCGGTCAGAACCCCCGCCAGCGCCCAGACCCCGTATCTTTCCACCCCGATATGTTTAATGATATAGGGCGTCAAGAACAGGGCGACCAGAATTCCCCACAGCCGCCCCAAGATACTGAAGACGGTACTCCTGATTATCCTATGAGAAATTTTTTGTGTGTGCATATGAACGAATAAGGGAACTCCCACGGCCGTCAAAGCTGCTTTTTTCGAGAATGATCACCAACCTCCGCTGTAAATTTCGAAGGACGGTCTTTTTATCTTTGTTTAACGTGCTTAAGCCAAGAATATCCCGGATGCCAAAGAAGGCAAGCAGGATTAAAAGCGAGAACTTGGCATAGACATAGGCGCAAAAACTGTGGTATTTTCTTATGTAGCGCAACCAGTCGATATAAAACTCACGGTCCTTAATTTCAATAGCTGTTGCCGACTCTCCCGCCCCCTTGCCGAAGTAATGGATGATTTCGGCATCCGGCAAAAAGTATATTCTATAGCCCTTTTTATAGATCCTCCGGCATAAATCAACATCATTAAGAAAGATGGCGAATCGCTCATCAAATAAATCTTCGCCTTTAAACAATGCGCTCCTGACTATCAGGGCTGAGGCTGCCGGTTGATCAATGGCGCATACCGCATTGAAGCGGTCGCCATCTTTAAGATAATAATAATTTTTCAAGAATTTCCTCATAATCTTTCTCGATATCAATACACCGGGAAGAGTCTGGCTTATGGGAAAGATGAGCGAATTTGGAAAACGGTAGTAATATCTCTGGAAGGTCCCGTCGGGATTAAGATACTTGGGTGCAACTGCGCCGGCATCGGGGTGACCGTCGAGAAATTCAACCATTTTCTCCAGCGAGCCAGAGAGCACGCGCGTGTCCGGATTAAGCAGCAGAAAGTATCTTCCGCGGCTTTTGGCAAAGGCCTGATTATTGCCGCGGGCAAATCCAAGATTCTCTTGATTCCCGATCAATAGCGTATCGGGGAAATCATTCCTGACCATCGTGACGCTGTTGTCCTGCGAG
>JBMONJ010000082.1:0-12452 GCA_049324655.1 Candidatus Omnitrophota bacterium
GGTCATCCAGTGGTAAGTGTCAACAACATACCGCTGGGATAAAACCAGCATTGAATAACCGCTACCTATAGTAAACAGGCCGACTTTCAGAAAAACTACAAACAGCCTTAGAAGTATCATATGCCTCCTATTCGTATTGCAGCGCTTTTATAGGATCAAGAAGCGCGGCCTTCCTTGCCGGATATACCCCGAAAAAGACGCCGATAAGAAATGTTGAAAGGAAGGCTGCCATGACGGCATTAGCCGAAATAATAAACGGCCAACCGGCAAAAAAAGCCACTGCCATTGAAGCCAAAATTCCTATCGCTACTCCCAACAGCCCTCCTGCGATGCTCAAGATTAACGCCTCGGAGAAGAATTGCAGAAGAATATCCCTGCGTTTGGCGCCTACCGCTCTCCTTATGCCGATTTCTTTTGTCCTTTCCTTAATAGAGATGAGCATAACTACCAAAACGCCGATTCCTCCGACTAAAAGAGAGACAGCCGCAATGCTTCCGATAAGTAGCGTAAATGCCTGGCTGCTTTCCTTTTGAGTTTCCAGAAGCGTTGCCTGGTTTTGAATAGTAAAATCATCGTCTTTTCCTTCTTTAAGATAATGTTTTTCGCGCAAGATGTACCTTATCTCTTTTTCGGCTTTATCCATCAGACTGGAATCCTTAACCTTAACATATATGGCATTGATGTAATCTAAATTAAAAAGTCTTCTTAACGCGGTTCTTACCGGAATAAAGATCTGGTCATCCTGATCCATTCCGTTAATATCCAGGCCCTTTGGAGAAATAACCCCAATAACCTCAAAAGGCACGTTGCCGATGCGGATTATCTTTCCAACAGGATCCTTGCGCTCAAATATATTCTCAACAACGGTCTGGCCTACTATTGCCACCCTGCGCAGCCCTTTATCCTCGTCTTCGTCAAAAAATCTTCCTTTGCCGATAGACCAATTTTGCACCTGAACAATATCGGGGCTCGTGCCCACCACGCTGGTTTTTGTGATGAGATTTTCGAATTTCACCTGCAGTTTTTTGGTCTGCGCCGGAGCGGCGAGCGTTACGCTAGGGGCCTCTTTAGCGATGCTTTCCGCGTCTCTTAATTCAAGCGTAGTGACCAATTTAACCTGCCGTGCCCGGCCAGCGATAATCTTGACCTGTCCGGCGTTAACCAATAGCAGATTGCTTCCCATCTTTGTTATTTGAGAAACGACCTTTGCCTCGGTTCCTTTTCCAATCGAAACCATGATAATCACCGCGCATACGCCGATAATGATCCCTAAAAGAGAAAGGATTGTCCTGACTTTGTGCTCTGAAAGAATCTTCTTTGAGATTAATATGTTCTTAATTATCTTCATTTTTGAGACAATGCCGTTGCCGGGTCAAGAGTAGCCGCCTTTTTAGCGGGGTAAATACCGAAAAACAACCCTATGAGCGTTGAAAATGAGAAAGCGATCGCAAACTGCTGCCAAGTGATGCTTATGGTCTTCCCGCTAATGCTGACTAAAAGCGCTATTGCCACACCCGCGCATACGCCTATCAGCCCGCCTATAAAGGTAAGTATTATTGATTCCGCTAAAAACTGAAAAATAATATGCTTTCTCTTGGCGCCTACTGCCCTTCTTAATCCGATTTCTCTTTTGCGCTCGGAAACCGCCATGAGCATAATGTTCATCAGGACTATCCCTCCGACAAAAGGAGAGATTATTCCGACCAGCCACAAGAATAAGCTTAAGGTCTTGGACGTCCTCTTTACCATCGCGGCCATTTCTCCCGGCGTAGAGAGCCTGAAGTCATCCTCTTCAGTCGCGGCCAGATGATGGTTTTCTCTTAAGATTTCTTTGATGCTTTTTGCCACCGCCTCTATGCGGGAAGGACTATAGACAATGACCCTTGCGGTGCTGACATACAGCGGCTGGTTCATTAGGCGCCGGGATGCAGTGGTAAACGGGATAAGAATGAGATTATCAAAATCTGTTCCTACAGGAGACAATCCTCTTTTTTCCAGAATTCCTACCACCTGAAAAGAGACATTCTCTATCAAGATGCTTTCCCCTATCGGATTTACGCCTCCAAATAGGTCCTTAACAACAGCTGAGCCGACAACGCATACCTTGGATAACTGCTCGTTGTCAGCGTCTGTGATAAATTCTCCTTTTGACGCGCCCCTTCGCCAGGCGTCCTTCCAGCTTGGCTCTACCCCAAATACCCATGAGGTGGTAAATTTATTGCCGAATTTAACAGGCATATCCAGCGACACCTGAAAAGGCGAAACTAACTTTACGCTGTCTATATTTTCAATATCCAGGATATCTTTTTTTGTGATATTCGCTTCGGAAGCCGTGGAAGGGCCGCGGATCTTTCCCCCACCAGCATGAACTACAATCGCATCCGGGCCAAAATTATTTATTTGCTGCAAAATCTTCTTATTTGCGCCCTGGGTTAACGCCACTATAACGGTAAGCGTGGCAATCCCAACCACAATGGTAAGGACTATAAGAAACGCCCTCATTTTGTGCTTAAAAATAGTTGCGACTGAAACCCCGATAACCCTTAAGGCCTTCATCGCAGCGCCTCAATCGGATCCAACAATGCTGCTTTTCGGGCGGGCTGAACGCCAGAGAAAATTCCGACCAAAGCCGAAAAGCCAAACGCCAATACCAACACCTTCCATGAGAATGCGAGCGGTGTTTGGGCTATCAACGCGGTGATTTCCACACTCAGATAACCCACGACAACACCGAGAAATCCACCGCTAACGGTCACCACGACCGCTTCAATTAAAAACTGTAGCAGAATGTCCCGCCTTCGTGCTCCCACAGCTTTCCGGATGCCGATTTCTCTTTTTCTTTCCGTCACTGAAATAAGCATGATATTCATCACCACCACGCCACCGGCGAGCAGAGAAACACCGGCAATGAGGCTGAGTAGAATCATCATCGTTCCCGATACCGCCGTTGCTGTCTTCAGCGCTTCTTTCGGAATGCGAATGCTGAAATCATCAGGCTCGTTGGGGGCCAAACGATGTCGCTGCCGCAGTAGAGCTTTTACCTCCTCGGCGATTTCATACATATCCGATACATTGGAAAGCTGAATTACAATCTGATTGAGATAGGTTTGATTGAAAAGCCGTTTGGAGAACGTGCTGAGCGGAACGAGAATGCGATTATCCAGATTTTCGCCCCCCGTACTCGCCCCTTTCTTTTCCAGAATCCCTTTCGTCTGAAAACTAACGTTATTAATTAAGACAGACCGCCCGATGGGGTCTTCGCTTCCGAAGAGGTCTTGCACGACCTGCTGTCCAAGCAAACATACTCGCGCAGAAACAGCAAGGTTTTCGTCAGAAATAAATTCTCCTTGTTCAACACCAAACGTTCGCACCACTCTCCAAATCGGCGTTACGCCAAAGACTTGTGTCGTTGTATTCTTATTACCGTATTTTACTTGAACATCGCGTTTCATCATGACAAGCGCAATATTTTTGATATTCTTGATTTCTTCCTGAATGGCTTTGGCATCCTCCAATGTCAGCGCTGTAATTCCTGCTTCACTTTCGGGTATTCCGCGCACTACTCCGGCGCCAGGTCTTACCATCAAGCTGGCATCAGCACCCATTTTTTTCATTCGCTCCATTACCTGCCGTTTGCTTCCTTCGCCGATAGACACAATGACAGTAAGTGCGGCGATGCCTATGACGATGCCGAGCATCATCAAAAATGTGCGCAGCTTATTCTTCCCCAGTCCCTTAAATACGGCCTTGACGATTCTACCTGTTTTCATCGCCGCACTTCTTCTTTCTCGATTTTTCCGTCTTTTAAAAAAACTATTCTTTCGGCGTAGCGGGCAATATTTATATCGTGAGTTATTAAAACGATAGTTCTATCCTGGCTATGAAGTTTTTGAAAAATACCCATTATTTCTTTGGATGATTCGCTGTCTAAATTTCCGGTAGGCTCATCTGCCAGAATAATAGTCGGGTCGTTTATTAACGCACGGGCAATGGCTACTCTCTGGTTCTGCCCACCTGAAAGCTCACCAGGCTTATAGTGAATCCTGTCGCCTAAGCCTACAGACTCCAGAAGCTTAACTGCCATTTGCTTTGCGTCAGAAGGATACTCGTTGGCATAAACAAGAGGCAACAAGACGTTATCGAGCGCGCTTGTTCTTTCCAGAAGATTAAAAGACTGAAAAACAAAACCGAGCTTTTTGTTTCTGATCTCGGAAAGCTGGTCATCGTTCAACGTCTCGATATCCTGATTCTCGAATAAATACGAGCCGCTGGAGGCTTTCATCAGGCAGCCGAGAATGTTTAACAGCGTGGTTTTGCCTGTCCCCGAAGGCGCCATGATAGCGGTAAATTCGCCTTTGTTGACCTTAAAGGTAACGCCTTTTAGCACATCCGTGTGAACTGAGCCGCTTATAAAGGATTTCCTTATATCATTAAACTCTATCATTAAACAAACCTCCTATTCCTGCTTAATGCCGACAATTTCTCCTTCTTGAAGGCCGGAAACAACCTCGATATCGCTTCCGCTTTGCATGCCGGTTTTGATTTCTTTCTTCTCAAAATCGCCGGAGGATGCCTGCGCAAAAACAAACTTACTGTTTCCCTCTTTAATGACTGCTGCGCGAGGAACCACCAAAACCCCTTTTCTTTCTTCCTGGTAAATAGTCACACTTGTCGTCATATCCGGACGCAAAAGCTCAATATTGGGATCATTAATTTCTATGACGACATCAAAATTAACCACATTTTCCTGAATAATCGCTTTAGGATAAATTGCCCTGACCTTGCCAATGAATTCTTTATCGGGGTAAGTATCAACCGTGAATACAGCCTTCTGACCCACCTTTACTCTGCCGATATCCGTCTCATCCACAAAGGCATCGACCTGAAGCCTGGTAAGATCAATAATCGTAACAAATGTGGGAGCAGTGAGTCCTGCGGCAACAGTCTCTCCTTCCTGGGTGCTTACAGAAGCAATTACTCCGGAAATAGGCGACCTGATAGTAGCGTAGGATAACTGCACTTTGGAGAAATCAAGCGCGGCCTTTGCGGCTTCTTTGGTTGCCTTTGACTGCTTAACGGTATATAAATCCTGGCCGTTAAAAAGCGGCATAGTTACTTTTAGCCCCGCGAAATTATCTCCTGTTTGCGGAAAATAAGAGGATCCTTTATATCCATAATCCGTCTCAGCACTTAATGCCGGCCAGAATGAGGCCTTGGATACCCCTACTCCTGCCTCCGATGCTTTAAGATTTGCCTCTGCCTGAGCCACCTGAGCCTCTAAATCCTTTTTTTCTATTTCAGCGATAATCTGATCCTTCTCAACCCTGTCTCCGATGTTGGCATAAAGACGCTCGACTTTACCGGAAATACGCGCGCCTACTTTAACCTCAGCACCGATGATTGGCTTTACTGCCCCTGTTGCAAGAATAGAAGAGCTGATATCTTTCTTTTTTACGGTAATAGTTTCGAATTGTGATGGATGTTCCTTTTTCTTATGAAACGAGACAATGGCAATGGACAATCCCCCTACTACTAGTAAACACACTAATAAAATAATTTTTTTCATGCGTACCTTCCTCAAGGCAAATTCATTTCTTTCTGCTTTTACCTTTAAAATATTTTTTATAAAGCGCCAGGAACTTATCTAAAACGCCTTTTCTCTGCTCAATACCTCTTGCCCAGCCATGAAGCAAATCAACGCCTTCTTGGGTTATTTCATAATTCCTCTTTGCCGGACCGGCTCCTTTGGTATCCCATTTTGACTTCACGAATCCTTCTTTTTCTAAATAGCGAAGCGTCCTATAAACCATGGCTGGATCGGGAGCGTCCTCCAATAACCCCAGTTGCTCAAGTTTATCCATCAACTCATACCCATAAGAAGTCTTTTGAGACAAAAGAAGTAAAAGGCAGGGCTCGACGAAACGTATCATCCTCCCGCTTGGGCAATCGCACTTTTCCTGTTCATGCCCTTTGGCGCAATCATTGTTTTCCTTACACATATTAACCCCCTTATAGATAGATTTTCCTATTTCATCTATATGCTATTTACAGATAGATGATATATGATTATTACTTTCCTGTCAATACTTTTTTATCTCTTATCAAGGAAAATAAAAAACCTCCGCCAGCACTAAGTTAGCTAATGAAGGTTTTATGATAACTTAAAAGTTTAAATAGATTTAAGCCACGCTTCGATTTTACTTTTTATCGCATCCCTGACTATCCGCGTCTTAATCAGCTTCTCTTCATTCGACCCGGTAAAGCCGGAAGAATCCCTAAAACCCAATGAAGCCTATGTCCTTTGCCCGGAAATACGGGACAACCCTTGGCCTGCGACTCATCACACACCGTGATGACATAATCGTACTGTTTGCCCTGTTTGTAAAAGTCAAAAGCACTTTTGGTCTTATTTTTGGAAATATCAACACTTTCTTCTTTCATTACCTCGACCGCCAGAGGATTAAGATTGCCCGGCTCAAGACCTGCGCTTTCAACCTCAAACTTATCTCCCGCCAGATGCTTTAAAAATGCCTCTGCTATCTGGCTCCGCGCTGAATTGTGAACGCACACAAAAAGAACTCTCTTTTTATCCATGACTAACTCCAATCTTAAACCAATTTTGCGTTTTTAGACAAACTCTAACCAGCATAAGCATCGCCGGAACCTCGATAAGAACTCCCACGACTGTCGCTAAAGAAGCGCCGGATGACAGCCCAAACAAAATCGTTGAAGTTGCAATCGCTACCTCAAAATGATTGCTTGCTCCTACCAGCGCTGACGGCGCCGCATCACGGTAAGATAGCTTCAGCCATTTCGCCAAGGCGCATGTTATAGCGAAAATAACGCAGGTCTGAATAAAGAGCGGGATCGCTATTAAAAAGATAATCTGCGGTTGGTTAATGATCAGCTCGCCCTTGAAAGAAAATAATAAAATCAGCGTAATCAATAACGCCCCAATTGACACCGGCGTCAAATAATGCAGAAACTTCTCCACAAACCACTTAAATCCCTTTCTTGCGATCAGCCATTTTCTTGAGTAATAGCCCAAGAGTAACGGCAAGCCCACGTAGATTACCACTGAAAGCACAATAGTCTGCCAAGGAATCGGCATTTTATTGACCCCTAAAAGCCAGCCGCCCAATGGTGCATAGAGAAACAGCATGGTTAAGGAATTTATGGCAACCATGACCAGCGTGTGGCCGTCATTACCTCTAGCCAAATGACCCCAGATCAGAACCATGGCCGTGCATGGCGCTATGCCCAACAAGATGCATCCGGCGATATATGAACGAAACAACTCAACCTGCGCCCCGCCTTTTACGATCTCCACCCCCGGAAGCCACCCTTTAAACAATACCCCAAGGAAAAGCCATGCGATCGCAAGCATAGTAAACGGCTTGACGCACCAATTCACAAACAGAGTGAGAATAACCGGCTTTGGCGTTTTGCCTGCCTTGATAACCTCGGCAAAATCAATCTTAACCATGATGGGATACATCATAAAGAAAAGGCAAATTGCGATAGGGATAGAGACTTGATAAACCGAGATCTGATCCAACGCCACCGCCACTTGAGGAAACAACTTGCCTAAAGCTATCCCTATCCCGATACAGAACACAACCCAGCCGGTAAGGTACTTTTCAAAGAAGCTTAAACGACGATCTTCATGAATAATGTGCTCCATTTCTTCTCCTCTTAATCTTGCAACAACCGCCTTCAATCTTTATAGCTTTGATATTTACCAAGGCATCGGCGATCTTTTTGTGGGCGGAAGTTATGATACGGGAAAATGTCGGACGGGATACCTTCATTAATTTCGCCGCGTCCTCTTGTTTCATTTCCTCAAGACAAGCCAAACGCACCGCTTCAAATTCATCTATGCTCAAATAAGCCACTTCGAGCCTGCTCAAAGGCGTACATTTCGGCCTAAAGCACCTCTCGCCCGGCAAGCATTTCACCCATCTCGTCTTTTTAGGTCTCATAAAGTCCTCTTGGTAATTATGAACAAATGTTCATAACAAGTCTATCGAAAAATAACAAGACGGTCAATTGTTTTTTCAAAGCGGGGATGGTTGGAAACAAAGAACCTCCGCCAGCCATATTTGGCCAGCGAAGGTCTTGGCTTTTTAGGCTTATACGCCAATCAGTGTTTTGCCTATCTCGGCTTTAAGCAGCTCGGTAGTCTTAAAGTGCAGGGTAAGCCCGCGAGCATCCCTATAATATCGCTCGACAGAAAAATCTTTACAATAACCATGTCCGCCATGGACTTGTAGGGCTCTGTTGGTAACATCTATAGCCATTTCTGAAGCATAAAGTTTTACTTTCAATACATCTACGATAGGAGAAGGTTGATTTGTGTCTTTTTTTGATGCTGTTGAATAGAGAAACGCCCTTGTGCTATCTACGCCTAAGCTCATCTCAGTTATTAATGCCTGTATCAATTGATTTGCGCCTATGGGAGTTCCGGCAATAACTCTTTCTTTTGCATGCTTAATAGAGGCGTCAAGGGCCGCTTGAGCAAGCCCTAATGAAATAGCCGCCGCGCCAAAGAAGCCAAATCCAATAATCGCCTCCGCCACAACTTTTAGGCCCTCCCCCTCATTGCCTAACAAATTTTCCTTGGGAACCCGGCAGTCTTGGAAGAAGATCTCTCGGCTGGATGTTCCATTAAGGCCCATCCTTTCTTCCTGCTTGCCGAAAGAAAAACCTTTGGTGTCTTTTTCAAGAATAAGCATAGATAATCCTTGGGAATCCTTAGAAGGATCTGTGCGCACCAAAACCGCATAAACTTGAGCCTGTTGCGCGTTGGTGATAAATATTTTTGAGCCATTGATAATATAGCTATTGCCTTCTAATACGGCTTTTGTTTCAAGGGCTAAAGCGTTGGAACCGCAATTAGGCTCATGGACACAGAAGGCGCCAATCCTTTCCCCTTTTGCCATTCCGGGAAGGTATTTTCTCTTTTGCGCCTCGTTGCCGAAAGACGAGATGATGCGGGAACATATCGAATGTGAGGCAAAAGAAAGAGCGGTTGAAGCGCAGGCCTTGGCGATCTCTTCGGTAGCTAAAACAAATGAGAAAACGTCAAAGCCCATTCCTTCGTATTTGGAAGGAATCGCTAAGCCCAATATATCAGCCTCTTTTAACTTTTTAAGCCCTCCCCAAACAAAAGAGCATGTTTTGTCAACCTCTGCTGCTCTTGGCGCTAACTCCTTTTGCGCGATTTTTCTCACAGTCTCTCTCACAAGTTCCTGATCCCTGCTTAAACTCAAATCCATTGTCTTGGCCTCCTAAAAGTTGCTTGGTGCAACCATAACGGCTGCCCAGGCTTTAAGCTAACTGCAACATGCGCTTCCCTGTCCCGAGCAACAGGACTGGATACATTTCTTCAGGCCTTCCGGCTTAAGAACATCTTTTACTTTGTCTCCGGTAACTCGGACCTCGTAGCCGTCTTTAAGCTCAGTCACCTTGATTTCACACTTAACATTGCTTTCTCCGCACATTAAAATCACCCCCTCTCTATATAGTTTAGTATGTAAGCATATACTTAAATATATTAGAAAAAAAATTACGCGGTTTTCCTACATCTTGACATACACCCGCAGACGCATATTCTATTTAACCGCTGTCTGGCTTTTTCTAGGGCATCCTTATTTAGCGAATAGTGTATCCAGTAGCCTTTTCGCTCATCCTGAACTAATCCAGCGGATTTCAATACGCGCAGATGCTGGGAAACAGCCGAAGGGCTTACGGTCAATAAATCCGCCAGAGAATTGACGCACATCGGGCCCTTTTTTAACTGCTCGATTATTTCTATTCTTTTATTCACAGATAATATCTTAAAAAGGTCTGCTGCGTCTTTCATAATATCCTCATCTCTTCAATGTTTATTTTAGTATCTGCTTAAATACTATAATAGAGAATTATATTTGTCAAGTGGATTTTCACCAATATTTTTATTTAGGCTTATAAGCTCTTATATTGGCACAAATGGCAAACTTATGGCCTGTTCGGGCGTTTCTTATTTTGGAGATAATTTCTATATTTTTAAATCCTGCTTTTTCCATTAAGGATAAGAAATCTTTTTCAACAAGCGCGCCTCCGATACATCTAAACCAATCGCTATGGCTTTTCCTTTCATCTTCTGGCAACGGTTCTTTTAAAACAATCTCACAAAACACAGTCATGCCTCCTGGTTTTAATACCCGATAAACCTGCTTCATTACTGCTTCTTTGTCAGGCGAAAGGTTATATATCCCATTTGAAGCAACTACGTCGAAGAAATTATCATTAAAAGGCAGTTTGTCTGAATGCCCCATGGTTATCTCCACATTTTCTATTCCTGCCTTTTTCATATTTTCTTTTGCCCTATTCACCATTGCTTCGGAAATATCCAGACCGTAGACTTTACCTTTAGTGCCCACTGCCTTGGCGTAGAAATATAGATCCAGGCCGCCGCCGCAACCCAAATCAAGAACAAGTTCGCCAAGCTTTAGTTCTACAAAAGGTTGTGGGTTATTGGCTCCAGTAAAAGATTCTGTTAGGGAAACCGGCAAAACATCCAGAACTTCCTTTGGATAACCCACCTTCAAGGCAAAAGCTTTACCCACAGGAAAATTAAAGACACCGCAGGGATTAGTGGCCACTTCACTATATTTATCTTTAACTAATTTTTTAATCTCATCGGCGTTCAAATTAAGCATTTGGATATCTCCTTTAAAATACCAACGTCTGCTTGCTGATCTTTATGGCATTGGCAACATCCGTCAAACAACAAACTTCAGCTCCTTCAATCAATTCCTCTTTCTTTAATCCCTTTGTATCGCAACAACTGCCGCATACAAGAACTTTAACCCCGAGTCTAATCAAGTCAGACAATTTTTGGGCTAAATTCAGTCCCTTTAAATCTTCAGGTGGATTTTGGGCTTTCTTGGCGCAAAAAACCGCCTCATCAAATAAAACTATCTCTGACTGCAGATTCACGTCCAATAAGCCACTAGCAAGACGAACGCCATTCCAAGAACGCATAGTATTAGGTCCTTCGTTAAGTATAACCGTTACTTTATCCATAACTACCTCCAATGCTAAAAAGTTACGCAAAATTCTTATAATAATTTTTCGATTAATGTTCGCTCAGGCATAGAGTTACCTATATATCTTATAGAACAGTCCTTATCAATTAAAACGCGAGTAGGCACACCCAACACCCCATACATTTCAGCCACCTCGCCATTAGAATCAAGCAAAACTCTGTATTTAATTCCTTCTTTTTTAGAAAAGGGGTCAACCTTAGTTTTGTTTCCCATAATATTGATACCCAAAATAATTAGACCCTCTTCTTTATAATCAGCGTAGAGTTTGTTTACCTCAGGGATTGCGGCTCTACATATAGGACACCAAGTTGCCCAAAATTCTAAAAGGATGGGCTTCCCGCATAAGTCTTTGAGATTTAGCTTTTCACTATTTATATCTTCTAAGATAAACTCAGGTGCCTTCTTGTTTAAAAAGACTTCTTCGGCAGATGCGCTTAGATTTCCTGTAACCAATCCGAGCAAGAGATATCCTATGGTTAGAATGATGCTTAGGCTAACAAGCGCTTTCTTCATTTGTTCCCCCTCTATTTTTTAAGTTTCTAATACCTTGTTTAACTGATATAAAATTTCAGATTCTTCAGCTCCAGGATAACGGCCAATGTATAAGGTCTTCCTATCTTTTCCAATAAGAAAGAGATTCCTGAGAGGACATACACCTATAGAATGCCCACCACCAAATGAATCAGTTACCATATTTATGGGGTCATATAAGAACCTTAAGGTCAATCTCTTCTTTCGAATTATATTCTCCACTGTCTTTTCATCTTCACCCAACACACTTACAGCAACGACCTCGATTCCTTTTTCGTCATAGATATTTTTGATCTTCTCCATTTCAGGAAGTTTTAGCTGACAGCCCTGGCAAAGATTGGTAAACCACAAAAGGACTGCCTTTTTATCTCTTAGTTCAGTAGACAAAGTAAATTCTTTTCCACTAAAGTCTTTTAGAGAAAAATCGGGAGCATCTTCTCCTGATTTTGGAATCATAGAACCTGCCTGTGCATAATTTATCTGCATAATTAATATCACTAAAATCAGCGATAGCACAAACCGGTTACCTATCTTCTGAAATTGCTTTAAAAAAGTTATGACTTTTCTAATGATGGGATTTCTCCTAAAATTATCCCACAAGGACTAAGCACTGGACAGGGATTGGCACAATAAGGATCAACTATAGGCTCCTTTTTATCCTGAACCCAAACCTCTAAATCATCAGCACAGGCAAAGATATAATATTTTTTGTCTGCAAATCTCTTTAGATAAGAAACCATCGGATGGCTTAAAACTTCATATTCAATACGCTTCTCTTTAAGAGATTTTGCTTGGAGTAATCTTTGGCTGGCCTCATTTATCTCGTTT
>JBMONJ010000083.1:0-12430 GCA_049324655.1 Candidatus Omnitrophota bacterium
GCGGCAAAGGCAGTTTCGCCAAGGTCCTCCGGGCAATTGAACTTCTGCGTCCCTTGAAGAAAATAGAGACCACCCTGATGTTTACAATCCTTAAAGAAAACCGCCGGCAATTTTCCCAAATTATTGATCTGGCCGTTGAGAAGAAAATCGGCGGCGTGATTTTCGAGCGCTTCATTCCTTGGGGCCGGGGAAAGGCGATTAAAGAGGAAGTGTTGAATAGAGAGGAGTGGCAGGATTTTGTGCTGCGGTTGTTGGAATTTTTGGAGATTTCTTTTGATAAATCCATTATTCCCTATAAGGCCTTTTGGGTGCGCTTCAAAAAATCCCGGCCTTATCTTTTCGGCGCGCCCTGCGTAGCTGCTGAAGGTGGCGTGTGCATTATGCCCAATGCGGATGTGTATCCCTGCCGCCGGTTTAATTTGAAAGTTGGGAATTTATTACAAGAGCCGCTGGATAAAATTTATAATGGCTCAAAGGTCCTGCGGGACCTAAAAGATAAAAATAAATTGCAAGGCCTGTGCAGAACCTGTAAAATCAAATCCTGCAAGGGTTGCCGGGCCTTAAGCTTCGCCTTTACCGGCGATTATTTGGCAGAAGACATTCAGTGTTTTTTGGAGGGTATCTAATGTCCAAAGTAATCTTTGATGTGGAAACCGTGGGCGAGGATTTCTCCGCCCTGGATGAAACCTCGCAGGAATACTTTCTAAAGTTCGCCAAATCCGAAGAGGAAAAGGAAGAAGCCAAGAACAGTTTGAGTTTCTTTCCGTTGACCGCCCAGATAATCACCATTGGAATGCTGGATGCGGATTCGGAAAAAGGCTGGGTATTTTTCCAGCCTGCAGCCGGGCAGAAGCTTAAGAATTTCTCCGAAGGAGAAATTGAATTTATCCTCGGCGATGAGCGCGCCGTGCTGGAAGGTTTCTGGCAGCAAATGAAGAAATTCACCACCTTCATCACTTTTAACGGCCGGGTCTTTGATTGCCCGTTTATTATGCTGCGCTCGGCGATCTTGGGGATTAAGCCAGGCAAAAACCTTATGCCTTACCGTTATGGCCATACCGTGCATGTTGACTTGCAGGACCAGTTGACCTTTTATGACGCAATGCGCCGCAAATTTAGTTTGCATATGTGGTGCCGGGCTTTCAATATCAAGAGCCCAAAAGAGGCGGGGATAACCGGCTTGGAGGTTAAGGATTATTACAAGGCCGGCAGGGCAGTGGAAATTGCCAAATACTGCGCGGGCGATCTTTTAGCCACCAAGGGGCTTTATCATTATTGGGAAAAGTACCTTAAATTCTAATCGCAGATTATTGGATATTGGTCGATGAGAATTTCCAATGTCTAATGCCTAATGCCAAATAAATTTCCAATTCCCAATGACTAATTTGAAATTTGGGCATTTATTTGACATTTGAAAAATTTGACATTTTTAATTGATAAATTAAGGGTTTCCAGATACTTGAAACAACAGGGCGATATGCTATAATTTAATTGGCCGATAAAGGTTATCTCCGGCGAAAGCCGGAGGTCGCAAAGCCGACAGGCCTGAAGGCGCCGTGAAAAGAGACTGGGAGCTTCAGACGAGCCAACCCGAAAGCCGGTGTAGGCTTGATAAAGGCGCTATGGCGGCTGGGCTGCCGAGCGTAAAGGGTAAGAGCCCTTTATCGGCTATGGTCTTTTAAACACCTCGTTTTCGAGGTGTTTTTTTTGGCCGCATTAAATCGCCGAAGGCGAACTTCGGCGGCCACCCCGCCGAGTATGCCGAAATTATCCCGGCGCAACGCGCCAGGAGAATTTCGGCATATTTTACGAGTCGGGGCAAATCTTCTTGAACTCTGCGGTATTGTGGTATAATATAACTCCGAATTTAAAAAAGGAGGAACCATGTGGATGTATAAATTAAGGATGTATCTGTTGCTGGTGGCTATGTTTGCGATTGTGTACGCCATTGTCTCGATGGCGGCGTATGGTTTTCTGGGCGTGCGCGATTTCAACTTCTATCTGATTCTTTCTGTGGTGATGTTGGTCGTGCAATATATGCTGGGTCCTAAGTTAGTTGAGTGGTCAATGCGGGTGCGCTATGTCACGCCGCAGGAATTTCCCCAGCTCTTTGCCATGGTCACGGAATTAAGCCGCCGGGCTAATCTTCCAATGCCGCGTATTGGTGTCTCTCAGGTCCCTTTCCCTAATGCCTTTGCCTTTGGCCGCTGGAAGAGTGACGGAAGAATTTGCGTTACCGACGGAATCCTGCGTCTGTTAAATCCCCAGGAATTAAAAGCAGTGGTCGGTCATGAGATGAGCCATTTAAAGAACCGCGATGTGTTGGTGATTACCCTTTTGTCGGTTATCCCGATGATTCTTTACCGCATTGCTTGGAGCACCTTTTTCTACGGCGGCTCCCGTCGTCGGGAGGGAGGAGGCTATACCGCGCTGGTGGGGATGGCGGCGTTTGTCTTTTATTTTATCACCAACCTTTTGGTGCTTTATGCCTCGCGCATCCGCGAATATTTTGCGGACAAAGGCTCGATAGAATTAGGCAATTCCGCGCATAACTTGGCCTCGGCGCTCTACAAATTAGTTTATGGCAGCGCGCGCCTTCCCAAAGATTCGCTGCGCGAGGTGGAAGGCTTAAAGGCATTTTTTGTCAATGACCCTTCGCGGGCGGTTAATGAATTGCGGGAATTGCGCCAGTTGGATTTGGATAAAAGCGGCGCTATTGACAGCGAAGAGCTTTCGCAGCTTAACCGGAAAGTCGTGCGTCTTTCTTTTGGCGACAAGCTGATGGAGTTGTTGAGCACGCACCCCAATATGCTCAAGCGCATCAAGCGGCTGTCGGAATACAAGAAATCTTAGTTATGTCCAGTGATTACATCTATGAAAATGCTTTTTTCATTGTAATCACTGAAAGACACTAATGAAAAAACAAATTATTAGGGTCTGGAAGGAATTGGATGTTGAGGACATCCAAGACCATCTCTTGGTCTTAGGCGAGCTTTCCGGAAGCTGCAATAAATGCTCTGAGGTGGGTTTGAAAGAGTGCCTTAACGCCTGCCCAAAGTGCGGGACGGATTTTCGTTATGTGGCGTTTCGCTCGCCGGAGACCAACTTCCCAAAACTAATGAAACTAAAAGAGTCCCGCCCGGATTTGATTTTCGTGGACTACAATGATTTTAAACGCGTGGCCGGTTCGCTTAAGGCCAAAGAGTTTTTTAAATAAGGCAAAACCTTTTGACGCTAATTACCGCTAATTTAAAAACACTAATACCCGCTAATAAATTAGCGGGTATTAGTGTTTTCATTAGGGGTCATTAGTGTTAAGTTTTGATCTTTTCCGATAGTGGTTAATAAAAAAAGACTGATTCACCTCACGCGGAAATTAATCCAAATAAATTCCGAGAACCCGCCGGGAAATGAAGCGGCAATTGCCCGGTTTGTCGCCGGGAAATTGCAACGCGCCGGACTTAAGGTCAAATTCTATTCCTTTGCCAAGGCGCGGCCTAATGTTATTGCGGTTTTTAAAGGCAGAAATTCCCGACGGCAGCTTTTGGTTTCTCCGCATTTAGACACGGTTCCCGCCGGCGAGGGTTGGCGCGTATATCCTTTTGCCGGGAAAATTATTAATGGAAAAATTTACGGCCGTGGCTCAAGCGATTGCAAAGGCAATCTGGCTGTCGGCATAGAGGCGCTGGTAAGTCTAGCTGAAGAAGGCTTTAAGCCGCATAACGATATTATTTTCGCGGCAACCGCGGATGAGGAGTCCGGCAGCGCCTTAGGAATTTTGCCTTTAGTAGAAAAAAATATTATTCGGCCGGCAGCGGCAGTGATTCTTGATTCCGACGATTTTAATATCATCATTGCCCAGAAAGGGCTGATTCATTTCAAAATCAAGATTTTCGGCAAAAAGGCTCACGGCGCTTATCCGCACTTAGGGGTGAATGCCATTGAGTTGGCGGCAGCAGTCATCAACGATCTTAAAAAATTCCGGTTTAAATTCTCTGCGCATCCCCGGCTGCGCAGTCCGACGGTAAATATCGGCACTATTAAAGGCGGGGAAAAGGTAAATATGGTAGCTGATTATTGTGAAATGGAAGTAGATTTAAGGTTTTTGCCGGGGATGCGCGCCCCGGATATCCGGCGTCAGATAAAGCGAATCATTAGCCGCCGCGCCAAAAAATTCAAAATAGAAATCGCAGGAATTCAGAAGCCCTGTTCAATTGCCGCGAACCATCCTTTAGTGAAATCGCTGCTCAAGGCCAATCACCGTCTGGGTATCCGGCCAAAATTAAGCGGCAGCGAAGGCGCAACAGTGATAAGCTTCTTTTTAAATAAAGGGATTCCCGCATTGGCTACGGGTTTTGGTAAAACCGGCACTGCCCATGCCAATGACGAATACGCCGTAGTTAATGACCTCTGGCAAGGCGCCAAGGTCTTGGAGAATTTTCTTAAGCTATGCGCTGTTTAATCAGGCCCTTGGTGATTTTGGCATTAGTCGGCATTGCCGCATATGTTTTTTTGCGGCCAGCGCCTAAGCCGCATCATCCGAAAGCAGCGGATTCTGCGTCTTCACCTTTTGTCGCCGGAGAAAAAATCGTCTTTGCCGTAAAGATGGGGCCAATAAAAATGGGCACCTCGACCTTGACTTATGTTGGTAAGAGTAATTTGGAAGGCAGGGAAGCAGAGGAGATAATCTTTGAGACCACCGGATTTAATTTCTATGACCGCGAAAGGATTCTTGCCGAGCCGGAAACTTTTTATCCGATAAGAGTGGAACGCACGGTAAATATCTGGGGTAAAAAGATGCAGATTACCGAGGAGTATTCTGAAAATTCATGGAGATTGAATAAGAAAGAAGGCGGCAAGGTTACTCAACAGACTTTTAACAATACCGGCCGGGTGCAGAATTTTATTTCCGTGGTTTATTTCTACCGCCGGATAGCAGAGTTGAGGGCGGGCAGCGAATGGAATTTTAATTTTATCGCGCCAGTTAAGATGCGGCTTAAGGGAATAGTTGATTTTCCGCTGGCAGATAAAATTTACAAGGCGTATTATTTGGAGAGTGTGCCGGTCAAATACCAGGTCTGGTTGGATAGCAACGAGAAACGGCTGCCTTTGCGTATTGACGGCTCCTTGGCCGGTTTTAGTAGCTTGGCGTTAATTATGAGAGAGCACAACTAAGATGAGAAGAGGATATTTCGGAAAGTTCGGCGGGCAATATGTCCCGGAAACTTTGATGCGGGCCTTGGCAGGGTTGGAGAAAGAATATCGGCTTTGCCGACGGGATAAGCATTTTAATCAGGAATTTGATTATTATTTGCGGGAATATGCGGGCCGGCCCACGCCTTTGTTTCTGGCTAAGAATTTAAGCCAGCTTTTGGGACGGACCAAGATTTATTTAAAGCGCGAAGACCTCCTGCATACCGGCGCACACAAAATCAATAATACCCTTGGTCAGGCATTGTTGGCAAAAAGGATGGGCAAGCCAAGGATTATTGCCGAGACCGGCGCGGGCCAGCATGGCGTGGCCACAGCCACGGTCGCGGCTTTGTTCGGGTTAAAGTGCGTCATATATATGGGGGAGGAGGATATGGCGCGCCAAGCCCTCAATGTCTTTAGAATGCGTTTGCTTGGCGCGCAAGTCATCTGCGTCAAAAGCGGCTCTAAGACTTTAAAAGACGCAATGACCGAGGCCATTCGCGACTGGGTCACTAATGTCAACGATACTTATTATGTGATCGGCTCAGTGGCTGGGCCGCATCCTTATCCGACGATAGTGCGCGATTTTCAGGCAGTTATCGGCAAAGAAGCCCGGCAGCAAATAATGAAAAGAGAAAAACGCCTGCCGGATTATTTGGTAGCTTGCGTCGGAGGCGGCAGTAATGCAATGGGATTGTTCCACGCCTTCTTTAATGACCGGGCGGTAAAATTTATCGGTGTGGAAGCAGCCGGCCAGGGCCTAAATACCGGGCATCACGCGGCAACCTTAGTCAAGGGCAAAGTCGGAGTTTTACACGGCAGTAAGAGCGGTCTCTTGCAGGATAAATTCGGACAGGTAAATATCGCCCATTCCATTGCCGCCGGCTTGGATTATCCCGGCGTAGGCCCAGAACACACTTATTATAAAAATATCGGCCGGGCTGAATATTTCGCGGTTACTGATAAAGAGGCCTTGGCTGCGGTAAAATTACTTTGCAAAGAAGAAGGAATTTTGCCGGCCTTGGAATCCGCGCACGCCGTGGCCTATTTGCTTAAGATGCGCCGGCGCCTGCAAGGAAGAATCGCGATTGTCTGTCTTTCCGGACGGGGAGATAAGGATATCGGGATTCTGGTAAAATCAAAATTAATATGAATCGCATCGAAAGAAAATTTAAACAGCTCAAAGAGCATAACGAGAAGGCGCTGGTTTGTTTTATCACTGCCGGGGACCCGGATTTAAAGACTACCGGCAAGTTAGTTTTGGCTTTGGAACAATGCGGGACGGATATCATTGAATTGGGCGTGCCTTTTTCCGATCCCCTGGCTGATGGCCCCACTATTCAGGCAGCCAGCCAGCGCGCCTTGAAAAATGGCGTGAACCTTAAGCAGATTTTGAAATTGGTCGCGCAGATCAGAAAAACCTCTTCGGTGCCGCTGGCATTGATGACCTATTACAATCTGGTTTTGCGTTACGGAGAGAAGAAGTTAATGGAGGATTGCGGCAAATCCGGCGTTGATGGCATAATCATTCCGGATTTGCCGCCCGAAGAATCCCCGGCGCTGATCAAGGCCGCACGCCAGAATGCCGTAGCCACTATTTTCTTTGCCTCGCCCACCAGCACGCCAGAGAGGATTAAACTTGCCGACCGTCTTTCCCGCGGTTTTATCTATTATGTTTCTTTAACCGGAGTCACCGGCGCGAGAAGAGGATTACCCAAGGATATCCGCGTTAATCTTCAGCGGATAAAAAGAATTTGCGATAAGCCGGTGTGCGTAGGGTTCGGGATTTCCACGCCAGAACAGGTAAAAGCAATTTCCCAATTAAGCGATGGGGTAATCATTGGCAGCGCGATTGTCAAAAAGATTGAGCATAACCTCGGTAATAAAAAGCTGGTGGAGAAGGTTAGGAGTTTTGTCAAGAAATTAGCGACAGCATTGAATAGAGAGAAAAGCATTTAAAGTTGTTGTGCGTTTTGAGGGTGGGTTGTGTGTAGTGAGTCGAGTTGTGGGTAGTGAGGGTGGGTTTTAACCCACAACCCATCCTCACAACCCGACCCGCAACTCACAACACATCCCCATAATACACAACAGGACCCGCGTTAAGCTCAAATCAGGATAAAATGTATAAAAAAACAGTCTTGGACAACGGGATAAAGGTCGTCACGCTGCATCTGCCGCAAAGGCAGTCAGTGGGAATTGGGGTTTGGGTGGCGGTGGGCGGGCGCTATGAGAACTTTGCTAATAAGGGCATTGCCCATTACCTTGAGCATTTGGTTTTTAAGGGTAGCCGCAAATATGACTGCCGGCAAATAAAAGAATCCTTAGAAGGCGTGGGCGGCTCGTTGAATGGTTTTACCGCCGAGGAATTCACTTGTTATCTTACCAAGGTGCCGGCGAAATTCCTTAATTTAGGTTTAGATGTCCTTAGCGATATGGTCTTTAATCCGCTTTTAAAAGAAGAGGATGTTGAGAAAGAGCGCATGGTCATTTTGGAAGAGATAAAGATGTACAAGGACCTGCCTCAGCATTATGTGCAGGAATTGTTGGATCTTTTACTTTGGCCTGAGCATCCGCTTGGTGAAAGCCTAACTGGTTCTATAGAGACCGTTTCGAAGATAAAGTCCCATGACATTGTTAATTTTAAAAATACATATTATAATTTCGCCAATGCAGTTGTCGCGGTCTGCGGCGGCTTAGAGCACTCCCAGGTGGTGACTAAAATAAGAAATTTTACTAAGGGGAAATCCGTAAAATCCAAACCGGGTTTTGTAAAATGGGAGAAAGAGCAGAATGCTGCGCGTGTCAATCTGTTTTTTAAGGAGACTGAGCAGACGCATATCGCTTTGGGTTTCTTGGGGATAAAAAGAGAACATCCGGATCGCCATGTGTTGGGACTTTTGAATGTCATCCTCGGCGCCAATATGTCCAGCCGGCTGTTTGAAGAAGTACGAGAGAAAAGAGGCTTGGCTTATGCCGTGCATTCGCAGGCCAAGTGTCTGAATGACACGGGTTGTTTTATTGTGGATGCCGGAGTGGATAATCAGAAGGTCGTGGAAACCGTGGAGGTCATCCTGAAAGAATTACAGCGTATCAAGGACGAGCCGGTCTTAAAAGATGAGTTGAAGCGCGCCAAGGAATTTTACGCCGGACAATTGATGTTGGCTTTGGAAGATACGCTGGATCATATGTTGTGGATGGGCGAGGGCACGGTTTCTTTGGATAAGGTGTTTACCTTAAAAGAAATTCTGACGGAAGTTGCCAAGATAAATATCAGGGATATTCAAAGGGTGGCGAATGAAATTTTGCTGGGCGCCAAGGCCAATCTGGCAATCATTGGTCCCTTGGCGCCCGCGGTCAAACAATCCCTTCAAGACCTTATCCTAACTCCGAGGCTGCTTAAATAATGGGTGTTGTCATTTTGCTGATTGTCCTTTTTGTCCTCTCGTTTTTCTTTTCCCTTTCCGAGACCTCGCTCGTCGCTGCCAATAAAGTACGCGTTCACAATTTGATGAACCGCGGCAGCAAGTCAGCAGCCATTGCCTACCGCCTGATCACCAAAAAATTAGACCGACTCATCGCCGCCATCTTAATAGGCAACAACTTTGTCAACATTGCTATTTCTACCATTGTTACCGCTCTGTTCGTAGATATCTTCGGATATAAATGGGGCGTGATTATCGCCACCTTTTCCGTGACCTTCTTCATCCTTATCTTTGCCGAAATAACTCCCAAGATTTTCGCTGCCAACCGTCCTTCACGGGTCTCCCTAATTACCGCGCCGATAATCGAGATAGTCATTAATATCCTGAATCCCTTCGTAGCGGTGTTTACCGCCATTAGTCAGGCACTCTTAAAGTTGTTTGGTGTTTCCACTCTCAAGCGTTCGGTTTTATTTACTGAAGAAGAGATGCGCCTGATGTTTGAGATTGGTAAAGAAGAAGGGGTATTGACTGAGGATGAGCTTAAAATGCTGCACCGTATCTTTGAATTCGGTGATACGCAGGTCGCCGCAACCATGGTGCCTAAGGATAAAATGGTCAAGGTGGATATTAATATTCAACCCGAGGGACTCTTGGAGGTATTTACCGAGCAGGGCCATTCGCGAGTAGCAGTTTATGAAGGAGCATCTGATAATATCGTGGGTATAATTTATGCCCATGACCTTTTGCAGATTTGGCATAACCAGCAGCTTATCGTGGTCAAGGACCTTATCCGGCCGCCGTATCTTGTGGGGCCGGATAAGAAGGTAAACGAACTTTTGCGGGAATTCCAGTCGAAGAAAATTCAGATCGCCATTGTCATAGATAAAAATCGGAAGGCGCTGGGCTTAGTGACTTTGGAAGATTTGATTGAGGAGATTGTCGGCGAGATAGAGGAGCGTCCCTGACGCTAATGACCGCTAATTTGGGACTGCGAAAAAGCGGCTTAACGCTAATTACCGCGAATACTCAAAACCGAACTAGCGGGCATTAGTTATAAATTAGTGGTCATTAGTGTTATGATTTTTTGGAGTTCAGCTTGGAAAATGTTGACAAGGTCGGAAATGTGTGGTAGAAATATTTTAAATTTTTAGGAGTATGTTCGCAGACGCTTCGCTATAATTTATGTCGCACTTTGTGCTCCATAAATTATCTGCTCACTAAGGAGGTGCACATGGCTCAAGGTTATTGCGTGAAATGCAAATCCAAGAAGGAAATGAAAGACGAAAAAGAAGTCAGTATGAAGAACAAGCGCAAGGCATTAAAAGGCAAATGCGTTACTTGCGGAACCGGAATGTATAAGATTTTAGGGATGAAGTAATCTTTTTTAAAATTTGCCCATTCGGAGAAAAACAGTAAAAAAAGAAAAAAAGATCACCACCTCCAAGAACAAGGCAATATTCCTTGCCCGCAGTGCTTACGCGAAAAAGGCAGAAGGCATCGTGGTTTTGAATATGCGTAAGATCGTCAACTTCTGCGACTTTTTCGTTATCTTAAGCGGTACCTCTGACCGTCAGGTGCGGGCAATTGCTGATGGCGTTGCAGAGGCTTTAGGCCGAAAAGGCCTAAAGCCTCTGCATATTGAAGGCAAAAAGGAGGCCACTTGGGTATTGCTTGACTTTGGGGATGTGGTCGCGCATATCTTTCAAGAGGAAACCCGGAAGTTTTATAATTTAGAACACCTCTGGCAGGACGCCCCCAAAATAAGCTGGCGAGGCAAGTCTTAAGGTTCTGGTAATGCCTACCGATATCCAATCTGCTTTACAATCCGCCTTATCGAAGATTTTAAAACAAGAGTTTGGAGCTTTAGACCGTGCGCCGGCTATTGAGTTGGAAACGCCTAAGGAGCCGGCGCACGGTAACCTCTCCACCAACCTTGCAATGCAGTTATGCCGCCAGCTTAAAGAGCCGCCTTTAAATATTGCCAATAAAATAAAAGGTCATCTTGAGCAGAATCTTGTCAAATCTTATCTCGATAATCTCATCAGCAAAATAGAAGTCAAGCCGCCCGGCTTTATCAATTTCTTTTTTAGCGACACCGCGCTTTTCGACATTGTCAAAACTATCCTCAAGCAAAAACATAATTTCGGCCGGCAGAATATCGGTAAGGGAAAAAAGATTCAAATTGAATTTGTCAGCGCCAATCCCACCGGGCCGTTAAGCGTGGCCCACGGCCGGCAGGCAGCAGTGGGCGATGCCTTGGCCAATATCCTGCAATTCTTAAACTTTAAAGTTACCCGCGAGTATTATGTTAATGACGAAGGCACGCAGATAGACATCCTTGGGGCTTCTATCCAGAACCGTTTAAAGGAAATCATCGGCGAGAAAATAGTCTTTCCGGAAAACGGCTATCAGGGCGAATACATTTATGATATTGCCCGAAAGCTCTTGGATTTTAAGGAGCGGCCGCAAAAATTCTTTTCCCATTTCGGCTGCGGGGATATCCTAAAGACTATTGAAAAGGATTTGGTGGATTTTTCGGTGCATTTTGATGTTTGGAGTCGCCAGTCCCACATTGCCAAGGCCGGAGATGTCCAGAAGTGTCTGGCCCTTTTAAGAAAGAGAGGCTTTATCTTTGATAAAGACGGCGCAGTGTGGTTTAAGTCCACGGCCTTTGGCGACGATAAAGACCGGGTGGTGGTAAAAAGCGACGGCAGCTTTACCTATCTGGCGCCGGACATTGCTTATCACCAGAATAAATTTAAGCGCGGGTTTAAAAAGGTCATCAATATTTGGGGGCCGGATCATCACGGCTATATCCCGCGGCTTAAGGCCGCAGTGCAGGCCTTAGGCCAGCCGGCAGATGCGCTTTCAGTAATCATTGTCCAGCTGGCAACCTTGTTTAAAGAAGGCAAGCCAATTTCTATGTCCACGCGCCGGGGACAATATATTTCCCTGCGCGAGGTAATTGACGAGGTAGGCAAAGACGCGGCAAGATTTTTCTTTCTGATGCGCCGGGTAGAATCGCATCTGGATTTTGATTTGGCGCTGGCGAAAAAGCAGTCGCCGGAAAATCCGGTCTATTATATTCAATACGCCCACGCGCGCATTGCCAGTATCCTGCAGAATGCCGAGGCACAGAAATTTAAAAGGGTAACTCCGGGGAGTTTAAGCAATGCCGAGGAAAGGGAATTGATGCGCGTCTTAAGCGGTTTCCCCGATGCCTTGTCTGCTTGTTGGGCCATGCTTGATCCATTTAGTTTAGTAGGTTATCTTCAGGAACTTGCTGCCGCGTTTCATAAGTTCTATGACCGCCATCGCGTATTAAGCGATGACCCGGCGCTTTCCTCTGCCCGCCTTAAGCTAATTACCGCGGTAAAAGTTGTCATCTCCACCGGCCTTAAGCTCTTAGGCATTTGTGCGCCGGAGAAGATGTAGGATTAGGAGCAGTATTGTGGGTGAGTTTTGAGTAGTGGGTCGGGTTGTGAGAATGGGTTGTGGGTTTTAATCCCCATCCCTACAACACACAACTCGACTCAAAACTCACAATCCACCCACACAACGCAACTCTTTGAGCCCAGACGATTAAGCCATAAGAAAAGGCTTGCTTTGTTATTGGTCGTGAGGTATAAATAATTATGTATCACGTGGTATGTTTGAAGGGGGCCGTGACTACGTTCTACTATGTTAGAGCTGTGTAGAACTTCGTCAGGTGCGCCGAAGTCCCGCCTTCACTATTATAGTTTCGGCGGACGAAGGCGCAAATCTGCCACGGAAATCAACCAAAACCTTCGCGGATTCAGTCTGCGGAGGTTTTT
>JBMONJ010000084.1:0-1528 GCA_049324655.1 Candidatus Omnitrophota bacterium
AAGATGTTCTCCTGACCGGAAATTCCGACTTGGGGAAGTTTTATCTGACGGATGTAGCGCCGCAATTGCCGCTGATTCATCTTAACCTCCGGCAATTGCGGCGATCAAACTCACCTCATCGCCGTCTTCAAGCCGGGTCTTTTCCTTTTCCAAAAAGCGAATGTCCTTGCCGTTGACATAAAGATTAATGAATTTATTAAACCGGCCCTGCGCGTCAAAAAGGCGGCGCTTAAAACCGGGAAATTGCCTCTCGAGATTCTCCAATAAACCGGCAATGTCCGCTGCCTCTATTTCGATTTCGGAATTGAAAGCGCAAAGTTTTTGGAAAACCGCGGGGATGCTTAGCTTGACTGACATAGTCAGGGCTTATTTTTTGGGGTGAGGATTTACAATAACTCACAACTCACCCACAATACTCACCACTTTAAATATGATAAGTAACTGCCTTTTCCTTGGACTTTATCTTTTTCAGCAGGTCTGCAAAGGTAATGTTATCAATAATCCCGCATATCGCCTCGGTCACCGCGGTCCAAATTTCCCGGAAAGAACATTTATAAATATCCGCGCAGCCCTTATAAGTGGCCTGCCGATTAGCGCAAGGGATAGGCTCAATAGGCCCGTCAATAAAACGCACTACCTCACCTAATTTTATCTCTGCGGGCTTACGGGCTAAAAAATATCCGCCGTTTATCCCGCGCTTACTCGACACAAATCCGCCGCGCTTTAATTCCAAGAGCACCTGCTCTAAGAATTTTATCGGGATATCCGCCCTCTTCGCCAAGTCGTGAATGGTAACTACCTCCTGATTATAATGCAAGGCCAAATCTAAAATTGTCTTTAACGCGTAATCGCCTTTATAGGTAATCTTCATAAACCCTCGCTTCTATTTTTATATCCGATAATCCCTATCAGTCTCATAGAGTATAAACGAGATTTCGCCGTTGGTCAATCCCCAACCTTAATACACGCACGCCAAGCGCTCGTTAAGCAACTCCTGATTAAGGTAATTGCCTTGCGCGGCAACCTTTGCCGGGTCCTTCTCGTCTTTTAAATAAAAGATATCCGCCAGATAACGGTCATATTTATCAGTTGAGTCTTTATGGGTCTTGACAACGATAAAATCAAGCCGGCTTATTCTGGCCTGCACGAACCTGGTTGCCCTTTTGCCTTCTTCGGCATCCATTTCAGGAGAATCTATTCCCCTTAATCTTAATTTCTGCTGAATAGATAAGCCAAAGCCTAAATCAATCAGCACCGTAAAGGTGTCAGCGTCAATTATCTTTTCTATCCGCGCTTTATAAGTAAAGAGTGCTTCGCTTTTCTCATCCACCTTACTGAAAGAACCATCCTTGGAATCGGTTTTGACGCAATCGTCTTTACCAAGGCGCAAGGATTTTCCCGAGGGAAAATCCTTGCGCACCCTAAACCCCAAATCCAAAAGAAAAGCGCCTTCCTCGTCGGGTTTCTCCACCGCTTTATAGGTCCAAAGCTCGCCCCGCGTAAATGCCAACCGGGTAATCGGCTTGTC
>JBMONJ010000085.1:0-11861 GCA_049324655.1 Candidatus Omnitrophota bacterium
ACAAAAACCCCTTATCATCTTATAATAAGGGGCGCTCATTGTCAACTATACCTTCCAGCGTTAGTTTACATTACCTCACCCGCACCACATCCCCGGAAACCACCCGCTCCATAAGCCCGTGGTCGTTTCGCACTATCAGCGCGCCGTCTTCGTCAATATCCACGGCTTGGCCTTCGATATCTCCTGAGCCGCTTAAAACCTTCACCCGCTTCCAAAGCGTGGCAGACAAGGTCTGCCACTTGGCGATTATTGGCTTAAAACCCTGACGGGTATATAAGGAATAGTTTTCTTCCAACTGCTCCAATACCGCCTTTAAAAGCTCGACGCGGGAAAAATTATTTCCCAGCTCGTTCTTTATGGAAGTCGCGCGCATCGGCAGCTGGGTATTTTTAAGATTGACATTTATCCCAATGCCTAAATTCAGAAATTTAACGCGGTCCACTTCGGCATTTAGTTCCGTTAAGATGCCACCTAATTTCTTTTCTCCCGCCAGAATATCATTGGGCCATTTAATCAGCGCGGGAATCCCCGTAGCTTTTCTTATTGCCTCGGCAACCGCCACTGCGGATAAAAGCGTCAGCCGCGGCGCCTCTTCCGGCCGAATCTGCGGCCTTAAGATAAGGGAAAAATAAATCCCTTTGCCTTTGGGAGAAAACCACTGTCTGCCTAAACGGCCGCGGCCTTTATGCTGACCTTCGGCAACTACCACGGTTCCTTCGGCTGCGCCTGCCACAGCCAATTCAAAGGCGGCATCCATCGTCGAATTCAAGGACTCATAATGATAAATCTTTTTCCCGACGAATTTGGCGCTTAATCCGGACTGGATTTCTTCGGGAAATAATTTATCCGGCGCGTGCAAAAGTTTATAGCCGCTGTGCGGCACCGCCTCTACTTCATAACCGTCTTTGCGCAATTCCTGAATGGCCTTCCATATTCCGGCGCGGCTCACTTTAAAATGCCGGCTGATTTCTTCGCCGGAGACAAAGGCCGGCGTGTTTCTTAATAACCGTAATATTTCATCTTTCATAATCTTTAAACTGTTATAGTTTTGGGGATGGGGCTGGGTTGTGAGTTGTGTGGCGAGTTGTGAGTAGTGAGGGCGAAGTGTTAATATCCTCACAACCCATTCCCACAACCCGACCCAATACCCACAACTCACCCGCAATACTCACAACTAAGGATTAGCGGTCATTAGCTCTGCATTAGCGGTAATTAGCGTCAAGAATGTTTCTCATACAAAGGCGACATACGGCGCAGCTTGTCCACTACCTTGGGCAAATGCTCCAAAAGATAATCGAGGTCTTGCTCAAGCGTCCATCTTCCCAAGGTAATGCGCAGGGACCCGTGCGCCATTTCATGCGGCAGACCAATGGCCAAAAGCACATGCGAAGGCTCAAGGCTCGTCGAGGTGCAGGCTGAACCCGTGGAGGCGGCGATACCCAACATGTCCAAATTCAAAAGCATTGACTCGCCTTCTATATATTTAAAGGAAAAATTCACATTGTTTGGCAGGCGCTTGCTTGGATGTCCGTTGAGTTGCACTTCGGGGATTTTCTCGGGGATTTCCTTAATCAGCCGGTCGCGCAGCTGGCTTTGCGTTTTTATCTCGAGTTCCATATTATTTTTGCATAATTCAACGGCCTTGCCCAGGCCAACGATTCCCGGGGTATTGTGAGTGGAGGCTCTTCTGCCCCGCTCCTGATCCCCGCCTTCTAAAAAACGCTGGATGCGCGTGCCCTTACGCGCATACAAAGCGCCCACACCTTTGGGCCCGTAAAATTTATGCGCTGACAGTGACAACAAATCCACATTCAACTCGTTAATATTTACCGGAATATGTCCGACGCTCTGCACTGCATCGGTATGAAAATATATTCCCGACTCTCGCGCCAGTTTTCCGATTTCGGCAATGGGCTGGATAACGCCGATCTCATTATTGGCGTGCATTATGGAAATCAAAATAGTCTTGTCGGTAATAGCCTTTTTCACATCCGCCGGGTCAACCAATCCGCTTTTGTCAACCTTAAGCAAAGTTACTTTAAAACCTTTTTTCTCCAAGGTCTTGGCCGGCTCAGTAATGGCGTGGTGCTCAATTGCCGAAATGATAATATGGTTGCCTTTTGCCTGTAAGGCCGAGGCCGCACCAATTAAGGCGTAATTATCAGACTCGGTGCCGCCGGAGGTGAAGATTATTTCTTCGGGCTTTGCCCCAAGAAATTCTGCCAGCAAAGCCCGAGACTCTTCAACGGCCGCCTTGGCCTCCCTGCCGAAATAATGGATACTCGAGGGATTGCCAAACTTCTCAGTAAAATACGGCTGCATTACCTTGACCACTTCCGGGTCAGTAGGTGTGGTCGCCGCGTAGTCAAGATAGATTCTTTTCATAATCCTTACCTCTTATTTAACAACACCTCATTCATACTGCCAGTGCGATATCCCAATAAATCCAGAGTGACATAATTATACCCTAAATTTTTCAATTTGCGGGAAATTTGTAAGCGCCTTTGCGCAAGACGCGGAATATCTTTTTGCAGAACCTCAATGCGCGCCAAGCCGTCATAACTGCGCAGACGCACGGTTTTAAAACCCGCCTTCCTTAAAATATCCTCGGCTTTGGCAATGCGGTTTAATTTGGCCCTGGTAATCTTATTGCCATAAGGCAGGCGCGAAGCCAGACACGCCAAGGCCGGCTTGTCCCAAGTGGCAAGACCAAGTTCATGGGAAATGCTGCGGATATCATTTTTGCTAAGACCGGCCTCCTGCAGGGGCGAGCGTATGTTGAGTTCTTGTTTGGCTAGCGAGCCCGGACGATAATCTTTCAAGTCGTCGCGGTTGGAGCCGTCGCCCACAAAGGAAAGCTTATGGCGACGGCTCAAAACCCTCAACCTCCCAAACAACTCCCGCTTGCAAAAATAACAACGATTTGCCGGATTACCGGCAAACCGCGGGTTGCTCAATTCGTTTGTCTGAATAATTAAATGTTTTACCTTAAATTTTTTCGCCGTCACCTTGGCTGCCTCTAATTCGCGCCTTGGATAAGTCGCCGAGTCCGCAGTTACGGCCAAGACTTTATCGCCCAATTCCTCAGCCGCCACTTTTAAAAGCAAGGTGCTGTCCACTCCGCCGGAATAAGCCACTACGAGCGAACCCATTTCTTTAATTATCTTGCGCAACCGTGTTAATTTGTCCGTCAAGGTTTTATTCATTAAAGCAATAAACTAAAGATGTAACCTAAACTCACGGAAAGGACGCTGATTCCCAAAAGATAAGTCAAAAGCAGCTTAAACCCAAATTCCTTTTTCAAAACCAAAATAGTTCCGTAACTGGTAACCGGCCCGACTAACAATAAGGTCATACCCGCGCCCATACTTAAGCCCTGCCGGATAAAGGCATCCACTAAAGGCACGGTGGCCGTCGAGCAAATATACATTATCAATCCGAAGATTAAACTGAAAGCATAGCCATAAACCCCTTGCAAATTATGGCGAATCCATTCGCCAATAGGCACAAAGGTGGCGACCACTGCGGCCAATACCAAACCTAACAACAACTCCGGGCCGATTTCTTTAACCATATCCACATAGGCGATTTTTAAAATAGATTTTAGATGGGCAAAGAAACCTTTTTGATGCACATGACATTTCTTTTCCTTGCTGCACTCAGAGCAAATCGTCTCCACGATCTCCTTGGGCTGAATCTTGAACAAGTTGCCGACTAATCCCATTATCACGCCCATCAAGATTACTGCAAAGAAAATGAACATAGCAAATTTCAACCCCAACAGCCGCCAGGTAACTAACAGTGCGCTTACTGAAGTTGCCGGCGTAGCCACGAGAAACGCCAGCACCGGCCCCAAACGCGCGCCTTTTTTATGCAAACCAATGGCAATGGGCAGCGAACCCCAGCAGCAAATAGGCAACAAGGTCCCCACTACCGTGGTGTAAAGTATCGGCCTTATTCCTTTATCGCCCAAATGCCGGCTGATAATTTGCTCGGGCACAAATTCCTGAATCACTCCGCTTAATAAAAAACCCACGGCCAATGCCGGCAGCACCTCCCAGCCATAATGGAGAAGCATCTGCAAGAAATGGGACATTTTTACCTCGCCATCACTTCATCTAACTATAAGTTCGCCGCGCATCTGGCCATGCCCGGGACCGCAATAAACACTGCAACGCATCTGAAAGGTCCCTTTTTTATCGGCAATGAATTCTACCGTCTCGGTTTTACCTGCCGGTATAGATATACGCAGCTTAAACTCGGCAATTGCCAGACCATGGGCTACATCCGTGCTCGTAACCACTAAACGCACCTTCTCGCCTAACTTTACCACTATCGGGTCAGGTTCAAATTTATAGCTTGAGGCTTTAACCGCTATAATTCTCACGCCATTTTCTATTCTTCCCGAGAGACCCGGACCTTCGCCGCTGCTGTTTCCCTGATCTGCAGCGCAACTAACAGCCAGAATTAACCCAAAAAGACATAATAACACCTGTAATTTTCTCATCGTTATCTTCCCCTCGCTGATCAAGGATGCATATGCTGGTGCCCGGCAGGCTCGGCCTTTTCCTGCGCTGCCGCTTTCTGCTTTTCTTCTTCTATCTTTTTGAGGTATTTCTCCGGGTCTTTTTTAAATTCGTCTATGCACATTTCGCAGCAGAAGTTGTAAATCTTACCCTTGTATTCATAAGTGGCCTTGGTTTTCTCGTCAATCTTTTCGCCGCTTACCGGGCAGATCTTATTATTCACTTCTTCGGCCTTTTCCTCGGCCAAGGCAAGGTTCGCTGAAAAAACCCGGCTCTCAAGACCCAGCGATAGAGTCAATGCCGCAAGAAACATACCAACTACCATACGTCTTAACATCGCCCTCTCCTTTCTATTAGACTTCATGGTTTTGATTCTTCCTCTTTTCAGGGGTTTCAAATCTTCTTGAGGTCCTTGGTCAGAAAGTAACTCAAGATTGTCCGGATAACCACTATTGCCCCTAAAACTCCCAAGCCTTCCCAAGTCGGGGTGATAATGGTCTTAATAATGTCGCCGGCAATAAAAAATTCCAAGGCTAAGACCAAGTAGCTGCCTAATTTCACCCGGATAAGTTCATTGCACTTCAAACAGTCTTCTGCGGCGCTAAATTCTTTTTTGAGAAAATCAATTAAAGAAAGTACGATACCCCAGACAGTAATCACCGCGCCGATAAGGTTTAAGGCAAACCCCAGCCCGTTTACAATATCATGAAATAAATTCATTCCCGCCCCCCTTTCTTTTGAGTAACGAGCTTAACCGCTTCCATTGCCCACAGCGGAAAAGACGAAATACCCACCACCAAAAACCAATCCAATACTCCCAGTGGCTCGGTCTTAAATATCCTTTGCAAAAACGGCAGGTAAACCACGGCCATTTGCAAAAAGAACGACACCGCCGTTGCCAGAATAAGTTTGGTATTAGAAAAAACGCCTATCTTAAACAGCGACTCAGTGGCGCTGCGACAATTAAAGGAATGGAACAACTGCGAGCAGGCCAGCACAATAAAGGCCGCAGTCCTGGCCCGTTCGAGACCTTCCTTCTCAATGAATAAGACAAAACTGAAAGCCAGCAAACTGCACAAGGCGATAAAAGCGCCCTGACCCAACATCAATAATCCCTTTTCTTTGGTAACCACCGCCTCATTGGGTTGGCGCGGAGGCCTTTGCATTATATTCGCCTCAACCGGATCCACGCCTAAGGCCAATGCGGGCAGGCCGTCGGTAACCAAATTGACCCAGAGAATATGGATAGGCAATAATGGCACTGGCAGGCCGATTAAGGAAGAAACAAACATCACCAATATTTCGCCGGCATTACAAGACAAAAGATAGTGCACGAACTTTTTTATGTTGTCGTAGATACCCCGACCCTCCTCTACCGCAGCCACAATCGAGGCAAAATTGTCGTCGGTAATCACCATATCCGAAACCTCTTTGGTGACATCCGTGCCGGTTATACCCATTGCCACGCCGATATCCGCCTCTTTTACTGCCGGCGCGTCATTTACCCCGTCGCCGGTCATCGCCACGATTTCACCGCGCTTGCGCCAAGCGCGGACAATCCGCAATTTATGCTCAGGAGAAACCCGGGCGTAAACCGGAACTCTTTCCACTGTCCGGATAAATTCCGCGTCGCTCAACTTATCCAATTCGTCTGCGGTCAAAGCCAAGGAATCTTCTTTAAAAAAACCTAATTGCCGGGCAATGGCCACTGCGGTATTTTTATGGTCGCCGGTAATCATCACGGTCTTGATACCCGCTTCTTTACATTCCACTATTGCCTTTTTAACCTCTTCGCGCGGCGGGTCAATCATTGCGATTAAACCCACAAACACGAGTTCTCTTTCAATGGTCTTGGCTTCATACTTGTCCGGCTCCTTTTCCAAAGTTCTATACGCCACAGCCAAAACCCGCATTGCCTGATCGGCCAATCCGCTGTTGGCTTGCAATATCTTTTGCCGGTCGGTCTCATTTAAAGCGCGCGCTGCGCCTTTTATCTCAATTCCTGCACAGTCATTCAACAAGATATCCGGAGCGCCCTTGACAAAGGCAACCAGTTTATTTTTGTCTTTGCGGATGACGGTCATTTTTTTGCGCTCAGAATCAAAAGGAATCTCTTCGAAAAAAGGAAATTCTTGCTCAAGGCTATTCTTTTCCAATCCGACTTTGGCAGCCGCGGTTAAAAGCGCGCCTTCCGTGGGATCGCCTATGATTTTGTAATTGCCGTTTTCTGCGGACAATTCCGCAGAGTTACACAATACGCCGCAGAGCAGGCTTTTATTTAAAGAAGGAAAGTCGGCGGGATTGATTGGCTGATTATTAAAAATAAATTCCCCTTTGGGCGCATAACCAATACCGGTTACTTTAAACAAAGTCTCATCCGCAAACACCGCCTGCACAGTCATTTCATTTTTGGTCAGGGTGCCGGTTTTATCCGAACAAATCACCGTGGCGCAACCCAAGGTCTCTACCGACGGAAGTTTTCTAATCAGGGCATGACGCTTGACCATTCTTTGCACGCCCAGCGCTAAGGCGATCGTCACCACTGCCGGCAGACCTTCGGGAATCGCGGCCACCGCTAAGCTTACCGCAGTAAGAAACATATCCAAAATTTTACCGCCTCTTAGAAGCCCCAAGACAAACACCAAACCCACTAAGACAAAACACAACACCACTATCCATTTGCCAAACTGCTCTAATTTTTTCTGTAATGGCGTGGCCTCCGGCTCGATTTCCTGTATCATTCCGGCGATTCTGCCCAACTCAGTCTGCATTCCGGTTTCGCAAACCAGAGCCCGCGCCTTGCCCGCGGCAACCGAAGTGCCCATATAAACCATATTGGCCCGGTCAGCCAGCGGGATATCCTTTTCTTCTAAAGACAAAGCAGTCTTTAAAACGGGGGTGGACTCGCCGGTTAAACTGGCCTCTTGCACGCTGAAATTAGCAGTAAGCCAGACCAGCCGGCTGTCTGCCGGGATATTATCTCCGGCCTCCAATTCAATTAAGTCTCCGGGAAGCAATTCACGCGAAGGAATGATTTGATGCCGGCCATCACGAATGACCTTGGAGTTGGGCGCGGATAATTTTTTTAAAGCCGCCAGTGATTTTTCCGCGCGGTATTCCTGAATAAAGCCTAAAATGGCATTGATAATTACAATGCCGATAATCGCCAAGGCGTCAACCCATTCTTTTAAAAATCCGGAAACCAGCGCTGCGGCGAGCAAAATCCAGACGATAAAATCCGCGAATTGCTCAAGGAAGATGCTGAAGGCTGAGCGGCCTTTCTTCTCCTTTAATTGATTTAGACCGTATTTTTCCAGCCTTATCTTGACCTCTTGAGAAGAAAGGCCGCCCGTTAAATCACTCCCTAAGACCTTGGCTATCTGCGGAATCTCTATATGCCACCAGTTTTTCATTTGGCTTTGCCTTTCTTTCTTAAAATCCCGAAGTCCGCCTTCCAAATAACATAAAAGGTCGGCAGAATCACCAATGCCAAAACCAGCGCGCTGAATAAGCCAAAGATAATCGGCGCGGTATAACGCTTTAAAAATTCCGCGCCAATTCCGGTTGCCACCATCGCCGGCATTAAACCTAAGATATCCGCCGAGCAAGTCATCATTGCCGGACGCAGCGCGCGCGTCGCGCCCTCGCTTACTGCCGCGTAAACATCGTCAATAGTCTTTATCCTACCATCTTCCTGCCATTGGCTATAGGCATCCATTATAAAGGTAGTAATCAACGCGCACAGCGCCGCCCCAATGCCAATAACCTCCATCATTCCCGCCCGGACCGCAATGGACATATTAAAACCAAGTGCCTTAATGCTCCAGATAGCGCCAATCGCGGTAAAGGGCATAGCCAGCATTATAAACAGAGTGGAGATTATGGATTTAAAATTTACATAGTAAAGCAAAAATATAATCATCAGCGTGGCGGGAACAAAAATTCCCAAGCGCTTCTTTACCCTTTCCATATATTCATATTGTCCGCTCCAAGCAAGCGAATAACCCGCGGGAAGCTTGACCTCTTTTCTGACCGCAGCCTTGGCATCGCGCACATAGCCGCCGATGTCCCGGCCCGCCATATCCACATAAACATATCCGGAAAGCAGGGCATTCTCATCCCGAATCATTGCCGGGCCTAAATTAAGTTTAATGTCCGCGATTTGCTCCAAAGGTATTTGCGCACCGGACATCGTCGGCACCAAGACCCGTTTTAATTTCTCCACATCGTCGCGCAGTTCCCGTCCATAACGCAAGTTTACCGGATAACGCTCCCTGCCCTCGACAGTTGTGGTAATATTTTCTCCGCCAATCGCCGACATAATCACCATTTCCGCGTCTTCCACGCTTAAGCCGTAGCGCGCCAATTGTTCGCGCTTTAAGTTAAAATCCACAAAATAACCGCCGGCGGTGCGCTCGGCATAAATGCTGCGCGTGCCGGGAACATCCTTTAAAACCATTTCAATGTGCTCGCCGAGCTTTTCGATTTCCTTTAAGTCCGCGCCAAAAATCTTTATTCCAATTGGGGTGCGCACGCCGGTAGTCAACATATCAATGCGCGCCTTGATAGGCATAGTCCAGGCATTGGTCACGCCGGGGAATTGCATCTTTTTGTCCATTTGCGCGGTCAATTCATCAAAGGTCAACGGCCTTTTTATGAAGGGCAGAAAATTCCCAAACCTCGGCACCTTGCGCCACTGCTCGCGCGGTTTCAGGATAACCGTGGTCTCCATCATCGAAAATGGCGCCGGGTCAGTTGAGGTCTCGGCCCGACCCGCCTTGCCAAAAACCCGTTCCACTTCGGGAAAACTCTTTAAGATTTTGTCCTGCACCTGCAATAACTTCTGCGTTTCGGTTACGGAAATCCCCGGCAGGGTAGTGGGCATATAAAGAATACTGCCTTCATACAAAGGCGGCATAAACTCCGAGCCGAGCTTTAAAAATACCGGCACGGTCATTGCCATAGCCACGAGGAGAATGCCTATAGTAAGCTTGCGACGCCGGAACGCCCACCCCAATATTCTTTTATGGCGTTGCATTAAAAAGCGCGAGGCAAAATGGTCTTCCGAATCCCGCCCTTTGGTCTTACGCAGCAAAATCATAATCAATGCCGGAACCAAGGTAATCGACAAGACCGCGCCAAAAAATACCGTAAATATTTGCGTGGCAGCCATAGGCCGAAATAGCCGGCCCTCCTGTCCGACCAGACTAAACAGCGGAATAAAGCCGACGACCGTTACCATCAGCGAAGAAAATATCGGCGGCCCCACTTCTTTCATTGCCGCAATCATTATTTCGGCGCGGTCGCCGGTAATTTTTCCCAGTCGCAATTCATTCAACTTGGTATGCACATTCTCCACCAACACCACACCCACATCCACCATATCTCCGATGGCAAGTATAATACCCATTATGGACATAATATTTACCGTAAGACGCATCCCCAGCATCGGGATAAAGGCGATTAACGCGCCAATGGGCAGAATGACTATAGGCATCATTGCCGAAGGGATATGCAGCAAAAAGAAGATTATCATTATAGCCACAATGATAAAATCCTCTAACAAGACTTCACTTATGGTATCAATAGATTTTCTAATCAACTCAGTGCGGTCATAGGTAGTAACAATCTTCACGCCTTCCGGCAGAGACGGCTCGATATCTTTAATCTTTTCCTTAACCCGGTCAATAACGCGCAAGGCGCTTTCTCCCTGACGCATTACCACAATCCCGCCCACCACATCGCCTTTGCCGTCTAAATCAGCTACTCCTCTTCGAATATCCGGCCCCAAACTGACCTTGGCAATATTTTTTACCAGAATGGGCGTGCCGGTTTTCTGGTCAATTCCTATGACGATACTTTCGATATCCTTTACTGAACGGGCATAACCCCGGCCGCGCACCATATACTCGGCTCCGGAAAACTCCAAAAGCCGGCCGCCCACATCGTTATTGCCTTTGCGAATAGCCTCCACCACCTCCATAATGGGAATGTTGTAAGCCAGGAGTTTATTCGGCTCGACATTTACCTGATATTGCCGGACAAACCCACCGATGGGCGCCACCTCGGCTACGCCCGGAACGCTCTGCAAATGATAACGCAGACTCCAGTCCTGAAAACTCCTTAAATCAGCTAAGGAATTTTTCCCGCTTTCATCCACCAAGGCGTATTGAAAAACCCAGCCTACGCCCGTGGCATCCGGCCCTAATTCAGTGCGCACCCCTTCCGGCAGGCGAGGGATGATTTTAGAAAGATATTCCAAGACCCGCGAGCGCGCCCAGTAAATATCCGTGCCGTCTTCAAAAATTATATAAACATAGGAAAAACCAAAATCGGAAAAGCTGCGAATAGCTTTTATCCTTGGCGCGCCTAACATTGAAGTTACGATTGGGTAGCTGACTTGGTCTTCGATGATGTCCGGCGAACGGTCCCAGCGGGAATAAATAATGACTTGGGTATCGGAAAGGTCGGGGATAGCGTCAAGCGGAAGATTCTTCAAGGCCAGCCAGCCGCCGAGCGCAGCCATACCCACCAACATAAAGACTATGAATTTATTCTTGGCGCAGAACTCAATTATTTTCTCAACCAAAGTTCGCAACTCTTCCTACCCCCTACCCCCTACTCCCTACCCCCTACTCCCTACTCCCTACCTACTGTCCATGCTGATGTCCGGCCCCTTCCAGCGCTGCCTTTAATTTACTTTCCGAATCAATCAGGAAATTCCCGGAGACCACTACATTGTCTCCTTCTTTTAAGCCCTCTAACACCTTAACATATTGCTCGTCGGCAAGTCCGGTTTTAATCTCCACTGGCTTAAAATACCCGTTATCCAAGGCAAGAAAAACTATCTTACGCAGACCCGAATCCAGAATCGCCTCTTCGGGCACCACCAGATGCGCGCCTAAATCCGAGGTCACTTGCACATCCACATACATATCCGGTTTCAATTCTCCTTCAGGATTCTCAACTTTTATCCTTGCCCGTACCGAACGGGTCATCGCGTCAAACACCGGGTCAATCGCCACGACCGTTCCTTTAAATTCTTTACCCGGATAAGCCGTGGCGGTAATAATCGCTTCCTGTCCCAACTTAACCCATCCCAATTCGTATTCATAAACCGTGGCATAGACCCAAGTAAAGCCGGAATCCGGCGAAGAGATTAAAAGGGACTGGTCGTTTTCTTTGCTGTTTTGCAATTCCTCGATTTGCTTGACATCCAATCCCTGTAGTTTTAATTTTAACTTTGCCGCCTCTACCAAGGCCTCGGCCCTTTTAATAACCGCTTCCTGTCCCGAGGCCTTTACGCTCTGCAAGGTATTCATCGCTTCAATATAT
>JBMONJ010000086.1:0-11698 GCA_049324655.1 Candidatus Omnitrophota bacterium
AAAGAATGGTTTTTTATAATACTATTTTTAAACGCGTTGCGCAAGAAATAAAAAGAGCCAATCTCCCACCCCTTCGCGAGAGATTGGCGCGCAGTCAACCTGCCTAAAAAGGCTGCTTAAATGCCCTCACCTTCCCGCATCAAGGCCATATCCAAGAATGATTTTAACCGGCGCGAGCGCGTGGGATGCCGCAGTTTTCTTAAGGCCTTGGCCTCTATTTGCCGCACCCTTTCGCGGGTGACCTTAAATACGCTGCCCACATCTTCCAAGGTGCGCGGCGAACCGTCTTCGATACCGAACCTTAAGGCGAGAATCTTTCTTTCCCTATCGTTCAAAGACCCCAGCACCGAAGAAATCTCGGTCTTAAGCATAGAATGAAAAGTGGCATTGGCCGGAGAAATCGCCTTTTTATCCTCGATAAAATCGCCGAAATGAGTATCGCCCTCGTCGCCAATCGGCGTCTGCAGGGAAATCGGCTCCTGCGAAATCTTGAGCACCTCTTTAACCTTTTCCAAAGACAGACGCATAGCCTTGGCGATTTCCTGCGGCGCGGGCTCCCGTCCGTGTTCCTGCACAAACAGACGCGAGACGCGGATGATCTTGTTGATGGTCTCGGTCATATGCACGGGAATACGGATGGTCCGCGCCTGATCCGCAATGGAGCGGGTAATGGCCTGACGTATCCACCAAGTGGCATAGGTAGAAAATTTGTACCCGCGTTTATATTCAAACTTTTCCACGGCCCGGATGAGACCGATATTGCCTTCCTGAATCAAATCCAAAAAAGACAGACCGCGGTTTATATACTTCTTGGCAATACTCACCACCAGACGCAGGTTGGCCTCGGCAAGCATTTTTTTGGCGCGGTTAAATTTGGCCTGCCTGACCTTGATAATCCGCAAAAACTCTTTTACCTCCCGCAAGGGCTGGCCCAGCTGCCGTAGAGACCTGCGTTTTCTCTTGGCGAGCTGGTTTCTTTCCCGCCGGCAAATCCTGCGCGAGGATAATTCCTTATCCACGCGCTCAATATCTTTCAACAAACAGTCCAACTTATTGGCGATCTCTTCATACACCGAGAATACCAGTTTAAATTCCGTAAGCACAGCAGTGAATTTATCCGGATTCCGCTTGGCCGCCTTAAGCCGGCGCAAAAGATTGCGCACCAGCCGGTTTAAGGCCGCGGCCTGCTCAATCTCCTGCTTTAGAACCTGGCTGGTATTTACTTCGCCTCTTAATACGGCAGCAAACAGATTGCCTACCTCAAAGCGGGCGAAGCGGGTCTTAAACAAGGCTGCGGTAAAAATATCCTCCGCCTCTTCGATTCTTTTGGCCAGCTCTATTTCCCTCTCGCGGGACAAAAGCGAGATCGACCCCATCTGTTTAAGATACATCTTGACCGGGTCATCCAAAGGCAGGAAACGATCTTCTATCTCCAGCGGCTCTTCCTTTACCTCATCCTTCAGAGATTTAAACTCCATTTCTTCTTCGTCGCCAGAGGACTCCGCCGGTTTATCGCCGGTATCCACTATACGGATATCCCTGCCGTCCAACTCGTCGAATAACTCATCAATGTCGTCAGAAGAGATTATCGAGTCGGAAAGCGCATCGTTGACCTCATCATAGGTAAGATACCCCTTGCTTTTACCAAGGGCTACCAGACGGTCGAGGTCTTTTTTTAATTCAGCCTTTTTCATTTTATTTTTTTATTAGATGATTATATTCCTGAATAAGTTGAAGCAGTTTCTCGCCTTCACCGCTGGTCTCGGCGAGCCGGATTGCATTTTGCAGCCGCTTACACCTTTCTTTTATCCGCTCTTGCCTTAGGCGCTCCACGCATTCCTCAAAAATCTTTTCTTTGTCCTCGTGATACTCGACCTCTTCGGCGCACAGCCGGGAAATTGCCCGGGAAGCAATCTCGTCATCAGTACAGCTTATCAACTTGCTGGGAGAAACCTTAATGCCTTGAGCGCAGAATTTCAGGATAAGATCAACAATTCTTCGGCTAGCTGAATTTTTAAAATCCGAGACGCTCAGGTTCTCCTTAAGGAGCTCAATAAACCTTTCCTCCTCTAACAGCAATTTTATCAGCGTCTTTTCTACTGCCCGTATGTCCGATGCAGACTCTGCCGATACGGGAAGCGACGGCAAAGGACGCGGCTCTTTTATCTTGGCAAGCTCTATTCGCAGGGCATCTTCATTTACCTCCAACCTCTCGGCCAGTTTCTTTAAGTATTCGGACTTTAAGACCGCGTCTTTGAACCGGTTTATCGTCGGCAGCATCTCTTTGCAGATCTTGGCCTTTCCTTCAACTGTTGTAGGATTATATCTCGCACTCAGCAGCTTAAATTTGTAGTCGAATAAGGGGGCCGCGGCCTTGAGCTTTTCTCGGAATGCCGCGGCCCCAAATTTCTTAATAAACGCATCCGGATCGCCTTGCTCCAAGTTGGTAACCCGTACATTCATTCCTTCTTCCAAAAAAAGATCCAGACTGCGCAAGGTAGCCATCACCCCGGCCTCGTCCGCGTCAAATAAGAGTACCGCATTATGGCTGAAGCGCTTTAATAGCCTTATCTGCTCGCTGGTCAAAGCCGTCCCGGAGGTGGCAATACAATTTTCAACGCCGGACTCAAATACGCTGATAAAATCCATATAACCTTCAACGATAATGGCAAAGTCCGCCTCGCGTATCGCATCCCGGGAGAGGTTAAGGCCGTAAAGATTATTGCCTTTTACATAAACCGGCGTCTCTGGAGAATTCAGATATTTCGGCAGGGAGCTATCCAGCACCCTTGCCCCAAAGGCAATGCAGCGCGATTTAATATCAAAGATCGGAAAGATTATCCGGTTGCGAAAACGATCGTAATAACCTGCACCGCGCTCCCGCGGCAAAATCAATCCCGCCTTTTCTATCAGGCTTAAAGCGAATCCCTTCGGCCTTAAGAAATTCATCGCCGCGTCCCACTTATCCGGTGCATAACCCAGCCGGAATCTTTTTATCGTCTCTAAGCCAATTTTGCGTTTCTCCAGGTATTCACGCGCCGCCGCTGCTTCGTCGCCGCCAAGTAACAATTGGTGGTAAAAATTCATTACCGTGTCATTCAAGCGGTAGAGCTGTTCGTAAAGACTTACGGTCTCTTTATCCGGCGCAGTGCGCTTAGGGATTACGATATTTACCTTCCCCGCCAGGTATTCAACGGCCTCGGGAAATTCCATTCGTTCATGGCGCATCAGAAAGTTAAAGACATTGCCGCCGACGCCACAGCCGAAACAGTGAAATATCTGTTTGTCGGGATTGACGATAAACGACGGGGTCTTCTCGTGATGAAAAGGGCACAGCGCCTTGAAGTTCCTCCCGGCCTTCTTTAACGGCAGGTAACCGGAGACGATCTCAACAATATCGCAGCGATCCTGAATCGCCAGGAGGACATCCTCAGGGATCATGCGGGACATCTATGTTTTACCCTCTCAAAACCCGAAACAGTTATGAATTCAAATTTATCCTGCCTGGCCAATTTGTCCAGCAGAAGATTGAGGCCGAGGCTGTCGCTGGCGATATGTCCGGCAATGATTACATTGATGTGCTGATCCTTAACCTTGACAAAATGCTCTTCGGAAAGATGCATACAAATCAAGGTTCCCACCCCTACATTGGAAAGGCGCGAAAAAATCTCCTTCGAGCCCTCGGTCCCGCCGGTCATATCCACCAGTATTTTTCCCGTACGTGAACGCGGTGTCCCATTCAAGATCTTTGGGCCGCACTTATTTTCTGCCGCCTTTTGGTATTCCGGAACCTCCAAGAGAATTTCTACTATCTCTTCCAAAATCTGGGGCCGGCGGTCAGCCATCAATCTCTCGACAAAACGATAGGCGTGATTATCCGCCGGGGTATGCATACACATAAAGGGAATATCCAAAATGCGCGCGGCATCCACGGCGCGCATATGGTTTGCCGCGGAAATCTTTCTCTCTACCTCCTTGATGCGGTCGAGCATCAAAGACTCTGCGACATTTATCGGCACCCCGGCCTGCGTAAGCACATCAATATGGATATCCATCACCCCGTGCAGTCCGGCTAAGGCCTTGCCTTGCGGATGATGTGCCAGCAGGAGATCAATCTTCCTGCCCCCCGCAGCCAGACGATCGGCCAAAAGTATCTCCCCGACATCAATATCAATACCGACCAGAATCTTCTTTACCATGTGGTCTTTTTCGCCATATAAGATTCGCGAGTCGGAGTAGGGGTTTTTGATAGCCTCGGCGTCGAACAGCTTCTTCTGCGGCTCTTTTAAAGCCTCATAATCCTTTTTATTCTGCGCTAATATCTTCTCAAGCTGCGCCTTAGGACGCGGGTCAACCTGCATACCGCAGGAAATGAGAAATTCATAAAGCCTTCCGAGTTTCAATCCTGCCTCACTTTCTGGTTTATTTTTTTCTTGAACCGTGCTGACTGCTTCTGGTTATCTCAACTACCGAGCCGTTTTCCTGTTCGGAGGGGAAGAATTTACTGATAATCTTCTCGAAGGTAGAGGTGTAAATGGCAGGGGCAACGCCCATCAGGCGGTTTGCCGAAAATGACTGCCGTGCGGACTTGGCGATATAATCACTACCGGAAATAAGTAATCCGTAAATCAGCAAGCTGGAAAATATCAGGGCGCGCGCCAGCCCCAACAGGAATCCACCCCAAGTTTTGACTATGCGGATCGGCTCAACCTTAAAGATGGCGTTGAAACCATCGCGGGCAAATTTAAAGATTATTACTATGACGCCGATTAGGAGAACAAAACACAAAGGGTCGGCAAACGCGGTGGTCAAGAAACTGCTTAAGGCAATCAGGTCTGAGAGCTCAATATAATAATGCAGACTGACAATTGCCGCTAAGAATATGCCCAGCGTCTTAAAAAGCTCGACGATAAACCCCTGCCTAAACCCGATATAGACAATGCGAATGGCAGCTATCGCCAGGATAATATCTACCCAATTTATTACCGTCAGAATCTCGCCAGCCATGGATTTTGTCCGAAAATTTTTTAAAGTATAGCACATCGTCAAAACAATGTCAAGCAAACGCTCCCCGCATTAAATTATTGAAAGTTATGGGGTTATAGTCACTCGCTTGACACTGAACTCAAAAAGTGCTATTCTTAAATTCCTATGGAAAACGAACTGCAAAATCAAGATACTACCTCAGCCGAAGAGTTAGAGCGGGCACGCATTGAACTCTCGATTCTCTATGAGATCAGCAATGCCATGCGCACCACCCTGCAGTTGGATGAGATACTCTACATTATCCTTACCGGCGTAACCGCGCATTCCGGTTTAGGCTTTAACCGGGCCATGCTTTTCTTGGTAAATGAAAAAGAAAAAATTATCGAAGGCAAAATGGGTATTGGCCCGGACACCGGAGAAGAGGCCGGCCGTATCTGGTCAAAAATAGAATTTGAGAAACAGGATTTGGATGATTTGATAAATGCCTACAAATCCTCCCGCAAGATGTTGGAATCGCAATTTAACCGTATGGTCACCCACCTAAAGATCCCGATGGACGAAAAGGCCGGCGGGATAATCGCCTTGGCGGTCCACGACGGAATGCCGCTGCATCTTACCAAGACGATTTTGGAAAAATATCCTGACGACCCCTTTCTTAAACTCTTAAACGCTGAGGAGCTGGCGATTGTTCCTTTACGCGCCAAGGATAAGGTCAACGGCGTGGTGGTGGCGGATAATATCTTCACCCGCAAACCAATTTCCAAAGACGATATGCGGATGTTCATTATGTTTGCCAATCAGGCAGGGTTAGCCATTGAGAATTCCCGGCTTTACGAACATACGGTTATCAAAAGCCACACCGACTCTTTAACCAACCTCTGGAACCACGGCTATTTCCAGCTGCTCCTGCAGGAAGAAATTGAAAGGGCTCGGGCTACCCATATGCTGGTGAGTCTGGCAATGCTGGACATTGATTATTTCAAAAACTACAACGACTCTCTCGGACACCAAGTGGGCGATCAGGTCCTGGAAGAAATCTCAAAACTGCTTAAGGATTATTCGCGCAAGATGGACAAGGTCTGCCGTTACGGCGGAGAGGAATTCGCGATCATTCTTCCGCAGACCAACAAGAAGGATGCGCATATGATTGCGGAAAGGCTGCGGGAAACCGTGGAAAGGCATCCCTTTTTTCAGGAAGAAATCCAGCCCTCCAAGCATCTCACGGTCAGCATCGGGCTGGCGACTTTTCCCGACGATGCTGCGGATAAAACCCAGCTTATTGCGGCTGCGGATAAATTACTCTATGAGGCCAAGGCCGCGGGGAGAAACAAAACCTTTGTAAAATGAGCCTCGCTGCTTTCACCAACTTAGGCGAAATCCGCCGAGGCTTCAGCGTAGGCGGATAATTAAACCACCGCCGCCACTTCCGGCTCGCCCTGCTGCTCGCGCTTTCGGTCGGAAAATTTCACTGACACAATCTTCGATACTCCAGTCTCCTGCATCGTAATCCCGTACATCACATCGGCATTGACAATGGTTTTTTTGTTGTGGGTAATCACGATGAACTGCGAGGAATGGGTAAATTCCTTAAGCATCGCGCTAAACCTACCGACATTAGACTCATCCAAGGCCGCGTCAATTTCATCCACCACGCAAAAAGGACTGGGACGCACCTTGAACACGGCGAAAATCAGGGCAATCGCAGTCAGTGATTTTTCGCCGCCGGACAAGAGAGAAATATTCTGCAGCTTTTTCCCGGGCGGCCGGGCCACAATCTCAATGCCGGACTCCAAGACATCCTCGGGGTCTAAAAGCAAAAGCTGCGCCTCGCCGCCGCCAAACAGCGCGCGGAAATAAACCTTAAATTCCTCGGTCACCTTCTCGAAAGTATCGGTAAACAACTGGCGGGTAGTGCGGTTGATTTTCAAAATGGTGCTGTGCAAAGATTCCTTGGCCGCTAAGAGATCATTTTGCTGCTGGGTTAAGAACTCGAAGCGCTGTTTTAGCTCATCGAATTCTTCAATGGCCACCAAATTGACCGTGCCGTAAGCCTCTAACTTTTCCTTTAATTTATTAATGGCGGCGCCGAGCTCTGCGAAGTTCACGCCCTCAGCGGAGGCTCCGGCAGTTTCCTCGATATTTATCTTATAGGCCTGCAGCATCCGCTCCTTAAGCCCCTGCGTCTTGAAATTGATTTCCTGCTCCTGCATTTGCAGGCTGTGGCTTAAGTTTTTAAATTGAGTAATTTCCTCTTCAAAAGCGCTGAGTCTTGACTGGCTGGCTTTAAGACTTCCCGCCAGCTCTTCGCGCCGGCTGGTTTCTGCCTCTAAGCTAAAACGCAGCGAATCCTTGGCCGCGACGGATTGCCGGCTTTTAAGCTCCAACGCCGCAATCTCTGCTTCCCAGCTCTTGATCTTTTCTTGGGATTGGTCGGACTCAAGCAACAGCGTATCCAAGTTATGCTTTTCCCGGTTCAAAGCATCTTCCAACATTTTAAGCGTATCATTGGCATTGGCCTCTTTTTCTTTTAAAGAAGCCAGTTCAGTTTCAAGTTGGGCGAACGCCACCTTTTCCTGCTCACGCTCCAGAGACTTACGAGAAATCAATTCTTCGTTACTATGGATGACTTCGCTTTCCAGCCGATATTTTTCTTCGAGGCTGCTGCCTATCTTTTTTAAACGCTCTTCCTTTTGCGCCAGCTCTTCTAAATTTCTTTGCGTATCTGAGAGCTCGCTAACCACCAGCTCGCTCTCGGCGTTAAGCTTGTCAAATTCCTCGCGAATCGCCTCGCGCTGGGTCTCTTTGCTGGAAAGCAGAATCTCTTCCTGATGGAGGAGGTTTTCGAGCTGGGTGAGGCCCGCAGTTTTTTCCTTTAAGGCCTCACCCAGCTCAGCCTCTTTTCTCTGCAAACTCTCTATCTCTTGTTTTACTTCAGTAATCCTGGCAATTATCTTTTGCGGGTCCAAATCCACAAACTTGGTCTCGCAAATTATCCGGCGCAGTTTCCCTATATCCGCGCCCTTTAAAATTTCTTCTGCCGCTTGCTTATGATTTTCTTCTATGGGCATTACCCCTTTGACCTTGCCCAAGATTCCCACTAAGTTTCCTTTTGGCGGATCAACTGAGAAAAGTAATCCGTTTATCGCCTCAGGCATATCCTGATATTGCAGCTTTAAATCTTCCAAGAATTCCCGCTGCGATTCCAAACGGACTACTTGAGCCTCGGCGCGGGAGATTTTTTCCCTGACCGCTTCAGCCTCCCGCTTCAAATTTTCGCATTCCAAACCCAGATTTATCCGCTGTCCGGTCAAATCTTTTATCTTGCTGTCGGAGGAACCGATCTCCTCCTCAATGCTCTTCAAGTTTCCTTCCACCTGATCCTTTTCCGAGGCCACCTTTAACTTCTCCAAATCAAGGCGGCGTTTTCTGGCTAATAAACCCTGCGCCTGCGCAAAGATTTCGGTAAGCTCATTTCTGGTCTTGGACTGGTCTGCGCTTACCTCAAGAATATTCTTCTTAGCCCTAGCCACTGCCTCCTGTGCCTGCTTTAGAGCCTGATTAATTTCCTCGAGCGAAAGCTGCTTTTTCTTAAGCGCCGCAGTGTTCTGGGAAACCGTATCCAAAAGCGCGGACATCTCTTCTTTAAACGTATTGACCTTGGTTTCCTGCTCAGCCAAGACCTTTACCAATTCTTCTTTTTGCAGCTTAATTCTTGCTTCGCGCGTTTGCGTCTCCGCTATCCTTTCCTTATTTAAGGAAATATGGCGGCGGTTCATTTCCACTTCACCATCCAAGCGGATTATCTGCGCATTAACCTCGTTGATTTTGGCATCCAACGCGCTTATCCGCTCGTTTTCCGTGGCGAAGCACTGCCGCGCTGCATCCGTCTGCTGCGTTAACAAAGCTTCTTTCTCGCTCAGCTCTTTAAGCTGCAGTAATAATTCATTCTTTTCTTTTTCCAAACGGCCCAAGTCAAACTTGGCCATTTGGATTTCCATTTCTTTCAGGCGATCGAATTCCTCTCTGTATCTCCTTGCCTTACTGGCCTGTCGCTCGAGGGAATTTATCTGGCGTTTGACCTCGGTAATAATATCATTAATCCGCAGAAGATTATTTTCCGTATCCTGCAGTTTATTTAAGGTCTCACGTTTTTTGGATTTGTATTTGGTAATGCCGGCTGCCTCATCAAAAATTAAGCGGCGCTCTTCGGGTTTTGAGCTGATGATTAAATCTATTTTGCCCTGTTCCACCAAAGAATAGGATTCCGCGCCTATGCCGGTGCCCATAAATAATTCCAAGATATCCTTCAAGCGGACCACATTTTTGTTTAACAGATACTCGCTCTCACCGGAACGAAACAGCCGCCGGGTCACGGTTACCTCGTCATATTCTACTGGGATAATTTTGGATTCATTAGAGAAGGTAAGCGAGACCTCGGCAAAGCCCACGGCCGGACGCTTATCTGTACCGTTAAAAATCACATCTTCCATCCGGTTGCCGCGCATCGCCCGCACGCTCTGCTCGCCCAAGACCCAGCGGATGGCATCGAAGATATTGCTTTTGCCGCAGCCATTTGGTCCGACCACTGCAGTAATACCGGGCTCAAAATCCAAAACGGTTTTATCACAGAAAGATTTAAAACCCAAAAGCTCCAGGCGCTTGAAATGCATGATGAGCCTCTCCTCTTTTTATTTCTTTTGGTCTAAGATTCCCTTAATAATGGTTACGGTCGTATTAAGGGTGGTGAACTTGGGCAGCGAGTCTTCCGGGATGGTGATGCGAAACTTCTTTTCCAACGCGGCCAGAATCTCCAAGGCCATCATTGAATCCATCCCTAAGTCTTCCACGAACTTCGCGTCCGGCTTGATAGTTGCCGGCTCAGCCTCCAAAACCGTGGCAATCAGCTGCCGCACTTCCTGCTCCAGATTTTGCTGTCCGTCTTGAGCCTTTGCCATTTTCCCTCCTCGTCAGTTAAGACAACCCCCGCGCAATTCCGCTAAACGCGGAGTGTCATAAATGCACTATATGTTAAACCAGTCTGCGCGACAAACCCTGGTGGGTATCTAACCAGTGATCAATATTCTCTTTTTTAAAACGCCACTGGCCAACTGTTTTAAAAGCCGGTATCTTACCTTTTTTCAGCCAATCATAAACCGTGCGTTTTTTGACCCGTAAATAATCAGCCACTTCCTCAATGGTCATTAAATTTTCTACCCGCATCGTCCTGTCTCACTATGATATTATCAAATCATCTATACACTAATCATCACTAATTTTTGAAGCTAATCTACGCTAATCATTCGCGGTAATTAGCGCCTAAATTCGTGGAAATTAGCGTACCATCTTTTTATAAGAATAACCCAACGACAATTTACAATCTATTACATTGACTTACATCTGTCAAGGAATTTTTCAGGATTTTTGCATACTATGGCGTAAATTGATGGATATTGACGGGATCTTACAGGAGGTTACTGCGGGGTCAATACTCCGCCGGTAGTGATGGTATAAGTTACTGAGCCGGTGGAATTTAAGACTATTGGCGTGCCAACGATTGTATAGCCGGCAGTGTTCCAAGTGCAGGTATAAGTAAAACCCGCAACCGCCCTATTGCAGTAACTGCGGTTTAAATAAGGCGGGGTAACGCCGGTAAGGGAAAGCTCTGCGGTAGGATAAGTGCCCAGATTTGCCGCAGCATACATCTCTGCCGCGGTGGAAATCGTGCGCAGTGTAGTCTGCGCAGCGGCATTATTAGCGGTTATCTTAGACCGCAGCAAATTGGGAATGGCAATAGCCGCGACCGTGGAAATAATCGCCACCACCACCATAATCTCGACTAAGGTAAAGCCTCTGCCGCGTACTCCACATGCCATCAAATTACTCCTAATAGATATTTTTATCATCTCACCCTTTTAACCCTGTTTATGCCAAGTTAAAAAGTGACAACTCAATAATAAAAGCGGTGCCTTCGTTAAACTTGCTTTCCACCCTGATTTTCCCGCCGTGCTCCTTAATTATACCATAAGTAACCGCCAGACCTAAACCGGTGCCGCCTTTTTTGGTGGAATGAAAGGGCTCGAAGAGGTGAGGAAGATCTTGTTTTGAGATACCAATTCCGGTGTCTTGAACACAGATGGTCACGAATTTTTTATCAGATGAACACAGATGAGTCTTGATAGTGAGCGTGCCGCCAGAGGGCATAGCGTCAATGGCGTTTAAAAACAGATTTAGGAATGCCTGCTTTAAGCGGCCGGGGTCAACTTTAAGGCGCAAAGTGCAAAGCTCTTTTACTACTTTGACATTATGTTTGAGGAAGTCAGAGGAGAGCATTTCCAGCGCATCATCAATGAGCTGAGCGATGTCAGTTTCCGCCAATTCCAAAGGATGGGGCCGGGCAAAATCCAAAAGCTCTCGCGCCAACCCGTCCATCTTATCCACTTCTTTGGAGACCACTGCGGAATATTTATCAATGAAAGATTTATCCTGATATTTCTGCGGGAGAAATTCGGTGAAGGTCTTAATCGCGGTAAGCGGATTCTTGACCTCGTGGACAATGGAAGCGGCAAACTTGCCCATTGCGGCTAAGCGCTCTTTGTCCGCTAACTCTTGGGCAAACTGACAGTTCTCAATGGCTAAGGCGGTCTGGGCTGCCAAGGTGTCAAAGGTTAGAATGTCGTCTTCGGTATAGAGCTGGTTGTCAGGCTTGTTGCCT
>JBMONJ010000087.1:0-11645 GCA_049324655.1 Candidatus Omnitrophota bacterium
GCCTGTCTTCTTTTTCCTGAGCAACCTTGGCTTTTACCTCGTTTATAACCTCTGCAAATTGTTTTTGGCTTTTATCCTGTTTCTCTAAAACCTTAACAATATAATAACTGCCATTATCTTTAAAGACAGGGCTTATCTCGTTTATACCCAAGTTAAATACATTGGCCTCAAAAGTCTCGCTTCTTTTGCCTTGTCTTACGTAATAACTCTCTTGAGGGCCTTTTGAATATCTTTTTGCAACATCTACGAAATTCTCGCCGCTCCTTAATTTAATCATGGCCTCTTCAGCTTGATTACGCGCAGTATCTTCTGAGCCTGAAACATCAATCTTTATCTCTGCGACCTTTAACTTAGCAGGCTCGATATATTCATCTTTATTAGCGTCGTAATAATTGCGCAATTCTGTTTCCGTGGGTTCCTCTGCTTTTAATAAGTCGTAATTCGTAGAGATTGCCGCATTTTCCTTTAATTTCTCGATATATTTGGGGATGAATTCGCTGTGTTTGTTTGTAGCCAAAATATTTTTTATCTCCTCTTCTGCTTCTTTTGAGGATTTATTCTTATATTCATCCTTGTGCGAATCATAATACTGTTGTATTTCTATCTTATCCGGCGCAAGCTCTTCTTTATGCATCTTGGCTACCAGGCTTTCTAAATTAACCTCTTCAGCCAGGTGCTTTAAACCATGACTTACCTCTTTTCTCTGCGTAACTCCTTTTTCTTTTGCCCATTCTTGCGTTATCTTTTCTAAAGCTATAGTTTTAATTATCAGCCGCATGGCTTCTAGACTGTGAAGAGGATGGACTTCGCAACTTTCCAACTTATCACACTGGCTGTGGTCAAAGCCGTGCTTTTCGCATATAGCGTGCTCCTCTTCCTTAATCACTTTTTTCCTAAGATAACTTTTTAGGTCTTCTTTGGTAAGAATGTTTCCGCTATATGTAGCCACGACATCTTTACTAGGAGACTGAGGTTGCCTTGTGCCGCAGCCAGAAAATATAGGCAACGATACTAATAGCATAATTAAATTGATGGCAACAAACGGAGCAAAGACAAGTTTCCCTCGCAAACCCGACTGCCAATGAAAAAACTTAACAGCTACTTTTAACAGTTTAAACATAGGTAAAATTTCAATTGTCTTAAGGCACCTTTTCAGTCAAATATCCGGGAATAACAGGAACTATCTGCTGAATAAAATCTGTAGCAACGGCCATTGTTTTCTCGAAATTATCATTAATCAGAGGCAGGGCTATCCTGACCATACTGGCCGGACTTTTCTTGCCTCTCATCGTATCCCAAAGAAGATATAACGAGCTCTTGTAATAGTTGGCCATGAGCCTATCTCCAATTCCGAACCAATACAAGAAAAGCGTTTTCCCATTTGCCGAGGTTTCTCCTAAAAACATATTTGCTTGCAGCCTAGGAGCGCTTCTTCCCTTTATTAAAGGAATATAAACAATACCTGTCTTGACAATAGTACTGCCCCTAGCAACGAAAGAAACCTCCGGAGGATGGAAACCTCTACTGGTTCTCTCGGAATAAGTTATGAAAAGATCTACAATCTCATTTTTTGCTTCAGAATTGACATATATCCTGGTTAGAAGTGTCTTCGTCTCCAGGACAGAGGTAACCAACTCTAAGTTATCCAACTTGATATCCTTGCCCTCCCAAGAGCCGATTACCATAGGAAATTCATCTAACCTGACCGCATAGACCTGAGGGTGCGACCTGAATAATTTCCAGGAAACAGCAGCAGTGACTAATAACATTCCTATGGCAAGGCCGTACCTGATTAACGCTTTCCCCATGAGGCTACCCATTTTCCCATAATACTTAATCCAATAAAGGCAAAAACAAAAACCGAGAGACCGGTAATGGTATCAACTCGTTTAAACACATTAGCCGAAGGCCGATAAATGTAGTATATCAAGGTGACAATAACTATCCGAATGAGATTCGCTGCTGTAGCAATGGGTAAAGAACTTAGAAAAAAAATGCATTTTTTTAACAGGCGAACCTTCAGGAAATAAGCGTAAGCTGCTCCCAACGCCAGCAAAGAAATGAGCGAACGCAATCCGCTACAGGCATTTTCTACCTCTAAGGACATATTCTGAGGCAAAAGGATAATTGCCCCTTTTACTATCGCTGGAATACCGATAAATGAAACGACCTTGGCAGCCACTGCAGCAGCAAATAATTTTAACCAGAAAGTGATGTAAATGATTGTTATCTTGGGCAAAGGAATCATAAAAAAAAGAAAGGCAATAGGAAATAATAATTCTCCGGTTATTTTTTTCCCAAAAAGATAAAGACAAAGTCCGCTCAAGACGATCAACATAGAAAAAGCGGATAAAAAATTTACATACCACCAGGCTGAAAAAAGATAAAAAAGCAATCCACCACTCAACACCCAAAAGCCAAGTCGAGAAGGGACAACCAACATATCTTTTAATTTATTTCTCTTATGCCAAATAATTAAAGCACTGATGAAAGGAACCAGATAGCCATGAGAATAGTAAGAATCTATCTCCGAATATTTTGCATTTAATATGATAAAGACGGGGTAATACGCAATAGCAAAAAAAACAATAATAGCCCCTAGCTTAGCAATATTTCCGACCTTACTTAATCTTAATTCCTCAGCAAGGGTTCTTTCCAAAAATAGACCTCCTGAAATAAATTCTGTCACACAATTACCATAGCGAAACGAAAGCGGAATATCCTTATTAGCCCAATACTAATTTTTTGAATTGTTAGGTTTCTTACCAAGTAAATCAATAATCCTATCGGTGATGTCAAAACTTTTATCCTGATATACGAGTGCGCTATTATTAAACACCATCGTATAGCCTTCTTTTTCAGCATATTCTTTTACCGTCTCGGAGATATCCTTCAAGATCTCCTTAGTTTTCTCATCCTGCTCCTTGCGCAGCTCTATCTGCTTTTGCCGGTCGAGTTCCTGAAAATTCCTCAACTTATTTTCCAGCTCTGTTTTTTTGGCTTCCTTTTCTTTATTGTCAGCAAGCAGATTCATTTTCTCCTGCAACTGTTTTACTTCGTTAACCATCTTGTTCCGCTCAATTTCGTAATTGTTCTGTTTATCGGTTAGGGACTTCTCATAATCTTTGGCTTTGCCGTATCCGCTAAAAATTTTAGCCAAGTCAACATAGGCAAATTTCTCCGCAGCATACGATGCATCCACAAAAAGCAACAACCCTGCTAACAAAATCCCTATAAAGACTGATATTTTATTCATTAATCTTCTCCTGCCTAAGTATTTCTAGTTACTCTCATGTAAAATATAATAACTTTATGAATTGATGACAGCGAAAGAATGGTCAATATCGAAAAGCGTTACTTAAACGAGGAGTCGGGGAGGACGTTTAAGTCCAGAGGTTAAAAGATACGGAGGAAATATCTGTTTTGCGGAATAAATGTGGCCAGCAACCAATAAGGCGGGTAATGAAAAAGAATTATTGTTCACAAGGGATTGGTGGCAGAGGCAGTACGAACAAGGTGCAATACAACAATCTGTGGTTTGTCCAGAAATTTTTCCCGTGTCACAGAAAGCAAAAAAAGAGAAGAAAAATAATCCAATTATTATAAGCGTTATTATCTTGAAATATTCCACAGTAAATATTTAGGGCTTTCTTGCTAAAAATTATATTATAATTATATTGTTTTTTTAACCACAGTCAAGAAAAATACCTAAGCTCACTCAAATTCTATGGTAACATGCTCTATGTCAAAGCGCTCATCAAGAATTTTTTTTATTTTATGTAGTATCGCCTTTTCCTGCTCCTTTTCAAATTCTTCTTTGAGACTAACATGGGCAGTCATTGAATACATTTTTGAAGTAATCTGCCAGATATGCAAGTCAGTTATTGCACTTATTGCAGGAACCTCTTTAGTTAATACATTAGTCACTTCATCCGTATCTATGCCTTTAGGTACCGACTCAAGTAGAATATTTGCTGAATCTTTGAACAGCTCCCAGCCCCAGCCAAAAATCACCAAGGCTATGCCGATACTTAAGATTGGGTCAATAATATTCCAGTTGGTGAAATAAATTATTACTGCACCTACTACAATCACCACGGAAGATAGGGTATCCGCCCACATATGCAAAAAAGCGCCTTTTACATTCAAATCGTCTTTGCTTGCGCCATGCAGAATAAGAGCGCTAATTAAATTGACAATCAATCCGGAAACAGCAATAATGAACATCTGCATGCCTAATATCGGCGCCGGATGGATAATCCTCTTAATTCCTTCAAACAGAATCCAGGCTGTAACTCCAAAAAGGAATAGACTGTTAAATAATGCTGACAATATTTCTATTCTATAAAATCCGAAGGTCCTGCCATGACAGTTTTCTCTATTCGCGCACAGGATAGCCCCAAAGCTGATTGCCAAGGCAAAGAAATGCGTAAACATATGACCAGCATCACTGATTAAGGCCAAGCTGTTAGTCAGCAAACCGCCCATAACCTCTACCAGCATCATTGCACCTGTAATGGCTATGGTAGCTTTCAGCTTCTTTTTTTCTACTGAACGGTATTCAAATAATTCATCAGCAACTGATGTTTGTTTAGGCCTATGTGCATGCTTCATTGTCAGTCCTTATCAAGTAGATTGTGTCCTGGTTAATCTTAAGGCATTTACAATAACCGCAAGGCTCAAACCCATATCTCCAATGGCTACAGCAATCCACAAATTTATTAACCCTAAAAAGGCTAAGATAGCAAAACTACCTTTGATAATTATAGAGATAGAAACATTTTGCTTTACCACATTAGCAGTATTTTTAGCCAAATGAATAAGATAAGACACCTTGGATAAGTCATCGTGCATAAGGCAGATATCCGCGGTCTCCAAAGCCACATCACTTCCTATTGCACCCATAGCAATACCCACAGATGCCTTGGCCAAGGAAGGAGCGTCATTCACACCATCGCCGACCATTGCCATTGATCCGAATTTAGAGGTTAGCTCATCTACAATCTTAACCTTAGCTTCCGGTAGAAGCTGGCTGTGAAATTCATCTACTCCAATACATTTAGCAATTGCCTTGGCGGTAGCCTGGTTATCTCCGGTAATCATCTCACTCCTGATACCCATTCTTTTAAGCTCTGAGATTAGTTTAAGGGATGAGTTTCTTATTTTATCTCTTACCGCAATACCTGCCAGAAGATTATTTTCTTCTGAGAGAAAAATTGTAGTCTTACCTTCTGACTCAAAACGGGTTATCTTATCTTCAGGCAAATTGACATTTAGCTCATTAAATAAATTCCTTGCGCCGAGATAATAGACTTTGCTGTTAATCCGGGCTTTTATGCCTTTTCCTGGAATAGCCTTAAAGTCTTTTACCTCCTGCAATTTTATATTTTGGCTCTGGGCTTCTTTAAGGATAGCCTGGGCAATGGGATGTTCAGAGTGGAATTCAATGGAAGCAGCTAATGATAAAGCCTCTTCATTTGAGATTTGATTAAGACTAATAATATCTGAAACCTCTAGTTTACCTTCGGTAAGCGTTCCGGTTTTATCAAAGGCAAAAGCCTTGACTTTATTTAATTCCTCTAAATAGCTTGAGCCTTTTATCAAGACTCCTTTTCTGGTGGCGCTGGTTATGGCTGAGACCATTGACACAGGAGTAGATATGGCTAAGGCACAAGGGCAGGAGACCACTAAAAGCACCAAGGCGCGGTATAGCCATACACTCAAAGGCAAACCTAAGAATAGCGTAGGGATAACTGCTACGCCAATAGCTAAAGCTATTACAATCGGAGTATATATGCGGGCAAATCTTTCAATGAAGGCTTCGGTCTTAGATTTTTTCTTTTCTGCCTCCTCTACCATTTTGGCAATCTTAGAAAGAATCCCTTCTTCGGATTTTTTGCTTACCTTTATCTCTAAGTATCCTTCCTGATTAATCGTACCGGCATAAACCTCATCACCCTCATGCTTATCCACCGGTATTGACTCCCCTGTTATAGGCGCCTGATTTATACTTGATGAGCCTTTGATTATTTTTCCATCCAGAGGTATTTTCTCACCCGGTCTTACGACAACTATGTCATCTATTTTTACCTCGTGAACGTGCAGTTCAATTTCTTCGCCGTCTTTTTTGACCTTAGCGGTCTCAGGAGCAAGTTTTAAGAGTTGAGTGATTGAGCGCCTTGCCCGGTCAGCAGCATATTCTTCTAACCCTTCGGCAATAAAGAAAAGAAACATCACTGCTGCGCCTTCTTCGCCATGACCAATTAAAAAGGCACCTATGGCAGCGATGGTCATCAGAAAATTCATATCCAAATGTCTTTTTATAAATACAGACTTGACCGCTCTTTTTATGATGTCTTTTCCAGAGAGAGCAACCACCCCTAAGAAAAATAACTCTCCTAACAGCTTCTTATCTATCAAAAATTCAAAAATCAGGCCGGAAAACAAAAGAATTGCTGATATAGAGCCAAAGATTATCTGCTTTCTCTTCCAGAGAGGCTCTTTCTCTTCAAAGAAATCTACTGCACAAAACTCACAACTTTTCTCATCATGATGATTGCCTTCCTTATGTTCCATATTTACGCCTCCAGATTTTAACTACATTAAGTTAGTAAATTTTATTTATATCAACTGCCCTTGCTCCTCCTCTATATGTTCCAGGCTCTCTTCAAACAGATTTCTGATGTGGTTGTCATCGAGGTAATAATAGACAACTTTCCCTGCTTTTCTGAATTTCACCAAATCCATATTACGCAACACCCTAAGCTGATGGGAAATTGCTGAATGACTCATTCCTAAGAGTTGCGCAATATCACATACGCACAACTCCTCTTTTGATAGGGCAAAGATTATCCTGATTCGGGTTGGGTCGCCTAAAGCACTAAAAGTCTGGGTGAGCTTGATAATAGTTCCATCAGGCTTCATAATTTTCCTTACGCCTGCCACTTTCTTTTTATTAATACAGAGGACTTCACAAACAGAGTCCTTACTTTTTATCCGTTTTGACATTTGCCCTCCAATATATGAATATATGCTCATATATGATATATAAACCTTTTCATTCGTCAATCAAAATTATTTGATATGTTAAAATTCTCAACGGCTTCCCTTAGTAACTGTTCTTCCCCTCTTCAGTGGACAATTGGTTAAGATTGTAAAGAGCGTTTTTCGTAATCGAAAGGACTCAAATATCCAAGCGTTGAATGCGCCCTTTTCGCGTTGTAATACATTTCCACGTACCCGAAGATTTTGCTTTTCGCCTCTTCTCTGGTCCTGAACTTTTCCCGGCGTATCAGCTCTACCTTAAGCGTGTGGAAGAAACTCTCCGCCACGGCATTATCCCCGCAGTCCTCCTTTTTGCTCATGCTGCCGGCAATCTCGTACTGGGCAAGCAGCGCCTTAAAATCGTTGCCGGCATATTGGCTGCCCCTGTCGGAATGGCAAATCAGCCCCTTAGGCGGTGAGCGTCGTAGGATTGCCTGTTTCAACGCTGAAAGCGTCAACGTGTCGGCAATGGTTTTATCCATCACCAGGCCCACAATGCCGCGGGAGAACAAATCCATGATCGCCGCCAGGTACAACCAGCCTTCAAAGGTCCAGATATAAGTTATATCCGTCACCCAGACAGCGTTTGGTTTTTCCACCGAGAAATTCCGGTTCAGGATATTCGGCCACACGGGATAGCTGTGTTTTGAATTTGTGGTTGCCCGGAATTTGCACTTGTGTATGGCGACCAACTTATCATAGCGCATCAGACGGGCGACGCGATTCAAAGAGCAAGGCACGTGTTCTTTGTTATGCAGCTGATCCCACACCCTGGGATAACCGTAATTACGGTCGTTGTCCCAGAATACCCGTCGTATTTCAATGAGCAGCTTATCGTTATCTAATCTGCGCCGGCTCTTAGGCCTGCTCTTGTAGACGTAATATCCGCTCCTGGATACTTCCACCGCGCGGCACATCTTCTTAAGCGGATAACTTGAGCGGTTTGAGTCTATAAACTCGAACCGTTCTCGGTCGGTTTTGAAAATATGCCGACTGCTTTTTTTAAGCTGTCGCGCTCCATTTCGACTTCGCGCAGTTGCTTGCGGAGTGCGGGAATCTCGGTTAAATGACCTTTGCCGGGGAATGCCTTTTCCCCATCATTGCTGTACTTCTTTTTCCAACTGTAAAGCTGATTGGCGTGTATGCCTAAGCTTCTGGCTACCTCGGCTGCCGGGTGGCCTTCCTGGGTAACCATTTTTACCGCGGAGATCTTAAAATCCCGGTCAAACTGCTTCTTTTTTAACCCTTCCTCTCCCATTGGACACCTCCCGTTTGAAGAGCCGGCTTTATGCTAACACCAACTCTTCGTTGTGTCCACTTTTTCGGGGGAAGATCAAAATCCTTGACTTGTTTCAAGGCAACTTTCCCACCAACTCAAACTCAATTCCCTTAGGCGTATTGTTGCCACATTGTGTTAACCATCGGTTACCTCACAACAAACTCAAGATACAGACATTCAAGGGTCGCAGCTGAACTATCAATTGATACATATAAATAAGATAAGTCAGGGCATAAAAAAGAGCGACGCTTTTGTCGCTCTCTCTATGCCACTTGAGGTGTCTCAACTCTACTTTGAAGAGTCTAATACCGCACCAAAAATGGTTTTTTGAAAAGTTTGTGCTAAAATCGGGCTTTCTAAAGGTCTTGAATTTTACGCACTTTTCGTAACTATATGCCTTTCTTAATGATATATTCACAAAGATCGACAACGCGGCAAGAATACGCCCACTCATTGTCGTACCAACCCAATATCTTCACGAAATTCCCGTCGACAACCTTAGTGAGTTCAGCGTCGAAAATACAGGAATAGCAGCTGCCGTAAAAATCCTTGGAGACCAGCGGCACATCCAAATACTGCAATATCCCTTTTAAATTGCTTTGACTGGCCTTTTTAAATGCCGCGTTCACTTCCTCGATGGAAGTCGGCTTCTCTAATTCGCAGGTTAAATCAGTAAGCGAGACATCCGGAGTGGGGACGCGAATGGCCAAACCATCCAGCTTTCCTTTTAATTGCGGCAGGACCGCGCCAATCGCCTTGGCCGCGCCTGTAGAAGTAGGGATCATTGAAACTGCGGCAGCGCGCGCCCGGCGCAAATCCTTATGCGGCAGGTCCAGGATACGCTGGTCATTGGTATAGGAATGAATGGTAGTCATTAAGCCTTTTTTTATTCCGAAATTATCCCAGAGCACCTTGGCCATTGGCGCCAGACAATTGGTAGTGCAGGAGGCATTGGAGATTATATTATGTTTCTTAGGGTCATACATTCCTTCATTCACGCCCAAGACTAAGGTAACATCCTCGCCTTTGGCCGGCGCAGTGATTACCACTTTCTTGGCGCCCTGATTGATATGGCCAACTGCCTTTTCCTTGTCGGTAAAGACCCCGGAGGATTCCGCCACTATCTCCACGCCTAAATCCTTCCAGGGAATCTCGGCCGGACTCTTGTAACTCAATACCTTTAGCTCCTTGCCATTGACTACCAGCGCATTATCCTTGGCGGCCACCTCGGCGTCAAGCGTGCCGAAGTTGGAGTCGTATTTTAGTAAATGCGCCAGAACATTAGTACCGACGGGTAGATCGTTTACCGCCACAAAATCAATGTCTTTGCTTTTTAAGCCGGCGCGAAAAACCAGCCTGCCAATTCTTCCAAATCCGTTGATACCGACTTTCACTGCCATTTGTGCTTTCCTCCCTAATGAGCCCCAACTTTCTTCTGGGCGAATTAACCCCCGCTGCTTCGCTTTGCGAAGCAAAGCGCCGGGGGCAAATTCGGCCACACAACCCTTGACACGAAAGACTCAAATTTTCGAGTCATCGCATCGTGTCAAGGGTTGGCCTCTCTAAGATACTGCGCTGCCGAATCCGGCGGGGTGGGCACGACATAGAACCCGGTCCCCCATTCAAATCCGGCAACGCGCGTCAGCTTGGGCATGACCTCGATATGCCAATGATAACTGGCTTCGTTCTGCTCGGCGAGCGGCGCAGAGTGGATGATGAAGTTATACGAAGGATCGTCAAGAGAAATCTTGACCCGCGTCAAGACATCCTTGAGAATTTTTCCGCAGTCAAAGATTTCTTCCGCAGAGCTGTGACAAAAATAAGAATTGTGTTTTTTGGGGATAATCCAGACCTCAAAAGGAAAACGCGAGGCAAACGGACAAAAGGCCACGAAATTGCGGTTTTCGCTTACGATACGCTCCTTGTCCTGATATTCCTGAAAAATCATATCACAGAAGATGCAGCGTTCCCGGTAGTCGAAATATTCCCGCGCCCCCTCCAATTCCTCGGCCATATTCTTAGGCACCATCGGCAAGGCAATAACCTGCGTGTGGGTGTGTTCTAAAGACGCTCCGGCGGAAACGCCGTAATTTTTAAAGACGAGGATATACTTAAACCGTTTGTCACGCGCCAAATCCATTGCCCGCTGACAATAGGTATCGACGATATTTTTCATTTCCTCATCGGTAAGATCGGTCAGCGACTTGGTGTGGTAGGGCGTCTCAATAATCACCTCGTGCGCGCCGATACCGTTGCTCATATCGTAGATGCCTATACCACTGCGGTCCAAATCGCCCTCGATTTGCAGAGCGGGGAATTTGTTGGGCACTACCCGCACGCTCCAGCCCGGGGTATTGGGCTTGGTTTCCGGCGGCCGCACGGCAGTAATCTCCGGCGGGGTAAGATTCTCATTACCATAACAGAACGCACAGTTATTCCCCTGCTTAAAGACATGCTTCTCTTTCTCAAACTCTGAGGGCTGCCGGGGTTCCTCAGTTTCGATTATCACCCATCTTCCGACGATGGGGTCTCTTCTTAATTCAGCCATTTTAATGAGCGCTTGACTTATGGAAGTCCCTTGGGACGACATAAGTCAATTGCGCGAATTAAACCCTTGACACGAAAGAATCAAATTTTCGAGTCATCGCTTCGTGTCAAGGGTCAAGTTCGGACATAAACTTATGTCAGCTTCGCCTCCATAAGTTTAGTCCTCACTTAACCTCGCTTAAAAACTTCGCCGCACTCTCCGGCGGCAAAGGACAGATATAAAATCCCGTTCCCCATTCAAAACCCGCCACCCGCGTAAGCCGCGGGGTTATCTCAATATGCCAGTGAAAATCATCGTCAATGGTCTTCCAGTATCCGGCCTTCAAGCGCCGAAACGGCGCGGTATTGATAACATAATTGTAGCTAGGGTTACTGAGTCCAATCTTCAATTTCGCCAGCACACTCTTAAGGGTGGAGGCGAAATCCCGGCGCAGCTTCGGCTCTAAGCTGGTAAAATCCGCAGAGTGCTTCTTGGGCATTATCCATACCTCAAAAGGGAATCGCGAGGCAAATGGAGTCAACGCTACAAAACCGTCAATGTCGCAAATGATCCTTTCTCCGGAATCCAATTCCTGCTTGATCATATCGCAGAAGATGCAGCGCTCGTGGAATTCGAAATAATGCCGGCTGCCGGCAAGCTTCTCCTTTATCCGCTTTGGCGTGACCGGGGTGGCAATAAGTTGCGAGCGGCTGTGTTTTATCCGGCCTCCGCCCGCGCTCCATCCGGAGTTCTTAAAAGCCAAGACATATTTGAAGCGGTGGTCTCTTTCCAAAT
>JBMONJ010000088.1:0-11525 GCA_049324655.1 Candidatus Omnitrophota bacterium
AGTTTCTATCTCCTTTTTAAACGCAGTATTTTGGGTATCCTTCAAGGGCTTTGCCGCGACGGGAATTGACTTTGCAGCTTCCAGCTCGGTAATGCGTCTTTGCAGGGTATCCCTTTCAGTCTTAAGCCCCTGATTCTCCTCTAAAAGCTCATTGACATAAAGCCTTAATTCGTTCAGGCTCTGCCGCCAGATATGCTCCAAGGGGTAGTCTTGCGTTTTGCTTTGGGCAAAAGCCATTGAAGCCAACAAAACTCCCGCGACACCAAAACCTAAGATTAATTTATACTTTCCCATACTTTTTTAAGCCGGTGGACGCAGTTCAAACTCCTCCTCTTTCTCGGCTGCCGGAACACCAGCCGGCGCAACCGCGGCAGCCGGCGCCGGCTCAGCTTGCCCCTCTACAGGAGGGATATTAAAAAGCTCCAACCGTTCCTTCTCCCGGACCGTCATCTTCGGCTGCTCGACGATTTTCGGAGTGACAAAAATCAGCAGATCCACATCCGTAACCGCCTTGGTTCTCTTCCTAAACAATACTCCAAAAAACGGTATATCGCTAAAAAAAGGCACCTTATCAATAGTTACCGTATCTTCTTTCTTACGTAAACCGCCAATAACAATGGTCTCGCCGTCTTTTACCAAAAGGTTGGTCTCGGCCTTGCGCGAGTCAATTATCGGCTGGTTGTCAGGGGTGAAGCCGGTGCGAAAACTTTGTTCGACCTTTAGGTTTAAAGAAATAAAATTATCTTTGGTGGTGATATGCGGAGTAACATCCAATTTAATTCCCGCCTCTTTAAAAGCAGTAGAGGCGACGACCGTGGCTGCGTCGGTGCTTTGGGACTGCTGGGTGTAGGGAATCTGCTCAAGAAGTTCGATGTGCGCTAATTGATTATCCAAAGTCATAATGATGGGATGCGCGAGGATATTCACCCGTTTCTGCTCCTGCCATAATTGCAATATATAAGTCAAATCAGTATATTTGAAGATCGTCTGACCGAAAGTAATCGCCCCCGCCACTGAGCCGGTAAGCCCCAAGGTTTGATCGTATACCGCTTTGGCACTCTTTCCGTAAGGCGCGGTCTTGTCCAGGTTGCGGGCGATCTTCCACTGGATTCCCAATTGCTCGTCGTCGCTCACTTTAACATCGGCCATCAACGCCTCGATCATTACTTGGGGGGTGCGGTTATCTAAAGAAGAAGCAATGGCCTCGATAGCCGCGATATTTTCCGGCAGATCGGTAATGATCAAGCTGTTGGTACGGGTATTCACCTCGATTTTGCCCCGCGAAGACAACATACTGGTGAAGGCGGTCTTGATGTCTTCGGCCGAGGCAAAATTAAAAGCCACCACCTTGGTTACTAAAGGGATCTTCTCCTCTTCCTGCCTTAACTGCTCCAGACTCATTATCCTAATTAAATTGCCTTCCTTCTTGTAGGTAAGATTATAATTTTTTAATAAAACATCCAGCGCCTTTTCCCAGGGCATATTATTAAGTTCGATATTCACCTCAGCCTTGACATCAGGACCAACCACCATATTATAACCGGTCTTCTCGGCGAATACGCTGATTACCTCGGCGATATCTGCGTTACGAAAATTCAGGGTGATCAACTGACTGCCGGCATCCTCTGCAGAAACCACGGGAGTTTCGATGCCTTGCGCCTCTTGTGAGCTGGCAAGCGGCTCAACCGGTAAGGACTTCGGCGGTCGGAGCTCTTCAGCGACAATTCTGGACGGCGAGAGGCCAAAGACCCCGGCGATAATTAAGAGGGTAACCGCATAAATCCTGAGCCTTCCTGAGAGAATCATTTCTTTTCCCGCTTTTTTAATTCGATATTTATTTTCTGGTTATCCGAGGTCTTTAAAACCACCCCGTCCTTATTTATCTTTTCCAGGGTAATATCCGCGGAAACCGCTGCACCCTCGGCGTAAACCTTGCCGCTTATCACTGCCAGCGGCCGCTGCGCATCCCAAATGATACCTTTAAGTATAATAGCCGCAGGCAATATCTTCTGGGGCGCCCGGGATAATTCATCTTGGGTCCGCATTCTTCCGTCGGGGTCAACGAGAGCGACAAAGGGATCCCTTTTTTTCGGGTCATCCCGCACTCCAGCGTCTGCAGCAGATGCCGGGCTACCCAGAAAAAGAACCAAAATCAACGCCAACGCAAACTTACTCAACGCCTGACCTCGACAGCCGGATTATTGGTACGCGCAAAATTGCTTATGACAATCTCCACATTATGTTCCCAAGGACTCTCGGGGTCGGATTTTACGGCCAGGGCCGTAACCTTCATCAGCTGCTTGCTTACCTCAATCCTCTGCATAAAGTCCAACAAATCGAAAAAACCACATTTCAGTTTTATCCTTATCGGTAACTCGTAATAATAATCGCCAGTCTCCGGCAGATCGAAATTCACCACGCCTATCGGCTCAATAGAAGTAAACTTCAGCCGCGACTGCCGGGTTATCGCCTTCAGCGAATCAATGAGCATATTGGTTTCGACTAAGACCGGCAGGCGCCGGTCGTAGTCTGCGGCCTGCTTTTCCAAATCCACCAGTTCCTTCTTGAGCTTCACCAAATCGAAATAGGTCCGCTCCTTAGTCACCATTATATCCGACTTTTCCCTGATTTCACCATAAATTCGCAAAATCTTTCTGCCCTGGGGGATAAAAACCAAAATGATGAAAAGCAGAGTTAACGCCACCTGCAAAAATTTTGGGACAAATGTCAGCAGTTTTTCTCTATTGATTTTCAGGGGCGATTTCTTGGTGTCCATATACCTTAATATCAGCGCACAAAACAGTTCAACTCGAAATTCATCACATCGCTTTTGCCGATGGTGGCCTTATAGATTGCCCCTAATTTTATTTCGGAAAAATCCCCGGCAAAGGACTGCCGGCTCTTTAGGGTGTTGACGAATTCTCCGATGAAGGCCACCGCATTATCTATCTGCGGGGCTACGGCACTTCCCTTAATGGTCAAAACCAGCCGCTCTTTCTGATCCGCGACTGAAGTAATACTGGTCTGTTGTGTCCGCTTCTTCGACAATACCAAGTCGGTAAGCCAGACGCCTGCGGGCAGACAATCGCTTATATCACTTAGCTTGGCCGACCAGAGAAAACGCTGGGAGGATAATTCTGCCAGAAGCACGATCTTCTTGTCCAAGGCGACCTTGCGCTGGTTCAGATTGATCAATTCCGCAGGTTCAACCGCCAGGGACTGCTCCTTCAGGGTCACCTTGCCAAGATCATTATTCTTCTTCAGGTTGAAACCAAAAAGCGCCAGAGAAATCAGGACTAAAATGATAAAAAGCGGAGCGACGGCGGAAAATACGGCGGGATACAGAGAAAAAACATCTACCTTAGGCAACTCAAGTGCGATCGCCTTGCGGGTTATCTTTTTCTTGGAAACCGGCGAAAGAAGATTTATCTGCGGCATTTATTTTATTATTCTATTATATCGCATCACTTCCCGTCTATATTTTTTTAAAATATTTCATTTATCTGCCCAGCAACTGGGTAATCTTGATGATGGGCAGGAATAAAGCGATGACGATCCCGCCGATTACAATTCCCAAAAACGCGATAATTAAAGGTTCGATCATCGAGGTTAAACCTGCCAGTGCGGCGTCAACCTCTTCATCATAGAAATCGGCGATCTTCCCTAACATCTTTTCCAGTTCTCCGGTCTGCTCGCCGACCGAGATCATCCGGGTGACCATCGGAGGAAAGACCCCGCTCTTTATCAAAGGCTGAGCAATACTTTCTCCTTCGCGTACATTGTTCCTTACATTATTTACTGCCAACTCCAAGACTTTATTCCCGGAAGTCTTACCCACTATTTCCAAGGCACCGAGGATTGGCACACCGCTCTGGGTAAGCGTGGAAAGCGTGCGACTAAAGCGGCTGATAGAGACCTTGCGGAACAATTCACCGACTACTGGCAACTTCAATTTCAGCTGGTCGAATTTCAAGCGGCCGGTTTCGGTATGGATGTAACGACCGACGAGAAAACCAATCATCCCTAACACCCCGACCGCGTAAAGAATCCATTTCCGTATAATATCACTTAATAGAATTAGAATCTTAGTAGGCATAGGCAGATCCCCTCCCAGCATATCGAATATACCCTTGAAGGTGGGCACCACCTTAACCAGCAAGACCGCGGTAATAATCACCGCCATGGAGATTACTATTGCCGGATACACCATGGCTGACTTGACCTTTCTTTGCAATCCTACCGTCTTTTCCAAATAGCTGGAAATCCTCTCCAAAATTATATTCAACATACCGCTGCTTTCTCCGGCCTTCACCATATTGATATAGAGGGTATCAAAGATGTGCGGATGCTTGGCAAAAGAACCCGAAAGGCTGTTGCCTACTTCGATATCGCTCCTAATGGTGTTTAGTACCCGCTTGAATTCGCCGGCGGTAATCTGTTCCTGCAAAGCATCCAGACTTTGCATCAAGGGAATACCCGCTTCGATCATCGTCGCCAACTGGCGGGAAAAGGCCACGAGTTCCTCAATCCTGACCTTCTTGGCCTTAAAAAGATGCATCTCCGAGAAAGCGCCTTTTTTAACCTCAACTACGCTGGTAATTACCAGCTCCCGCTTTCGCAGCTCGTCGACAACAATGGCCTGACTATCGGCAAGCATTTTACCGTTGATTTTGCGCGAGGCCTTGTCAATCGCAGAATACTTGAATAAAGGCATGGTCTATTCTCCTGTTTGTCCGGTTACGTTTGCCGGTTTTGGTTGCGGCTAGGTATCGGCTGGGTGCTTCGGCTGCGTCTATCGGCCTTTTTACGAAACCGACCGACGTAACCTTTTAAAGACGACACATAACCGTAACCCCAACCTTTCTAAACCGAAACCGGAATATTATATTTAGTCAAGAATTCCTCAATAGCCGTCCTCATTTGGGGTACCATTTTTCTATGGCTTCATCTATCTCGGTCTTAGTAGCGATGAAGGTGGCTACTTTGCAGCAGGTAGTGCGCTCCACCTCGTCAATCATTGCCATATCCAGCGGATTGGCCATTACTACGCTTAAAACATCTCCCACCCGGTCAAGCGGGATGATGTGATATTTGCGCGCCAGCGTGACGGGAAAGGCCTCTATAACCTTCTTGTCGATTTCATATTTGTTGACGGCAATATAGGGAAGGCCGCACTGAACGATTAAAGCCACCACGATGTCCTGCTCGGTAACCAAACCTAACTTTATCAGTGTCTCGCCCAGCACGCCGCCGGCTTTTTTCTGGTAATCCAAGGCGTTCTGCAATTGTTCCTTGGTAATCAAACCGCGCTTTATAAGAATCTGTCCCAAGAGTTGTTTTTTGGAAATGATATCCCGCCTTAAATAAACCATTTTTACACTCCCTTTACTTGCTCAATCTCTTTTCCAGCATCTCGATGGCCGACTGGATACCCTGCTCATTTTCGGCGTCTTTTAAGTCTTTCAGTAAGGCCAGGGCGGTGCGGTCGCCGATCTTGCCCAAAAGATTTATCGCATTGGAACGCACCTCTTTATCATCGTCCTGCAGCAACTGCCCTAATAAACTGATATTCTCTTCGGTGGGAAATTTGGAAAGTACCACTGTCAGTTTCTTGCGTACCGCCACATCAGGATGCCTGACCAGCGCGGTCAGAAGACGACAGAGATTCGGATTCTGGATATACACCACTAGGTCCATAGCATTGCGCACGGCCTCGGGATTGACGCTAAGGAGTTTCTCATTTATGCAACCGGCGATTGCCTCAAAACCCGTCCGCTTGGCAATCGCCGCCAAGGCCTCACCCACTGCCCGGCGACGCAGATAAACCCCAAAATACCCCAAGTGCGCCAGCTCCTTATCTTCGACCATCGCCTGATCAACCAAGGGCTTTATCATTACCTCCCCGCTTAAGGCAATTATATCCGTTAACTCGGGATAAGACAGATTCTTATCAATGCGGCTCAGCAGCTCATCAATCATCGCCGAAATATTGTTAGCCGTCAGTATCCGGTCATAAACTTCCTGCACGGCCTTGGCCTCCAAACCAGAGGCAAAGCGCGCCCGTTCGGCATCCAAACGCTCCATAACCGACCTTATCCCCAAGAAATGGCGGGTTGACAAGAGGTACTCCACAGGAGAAATTAACTGGCCTACAAACATCTGATAGATTTCCGGATGCGTCTCCCGTCTGGCTTGGGTAAAAAGGAAATCCACGATCTCTTTCAATAACTCGGGTCCGGAAAGTGGCAGGGCCTCCATAACCCCAGAGAAACTCGCGGCCAGTAACTTACGTATCGCGGGGTCGTCGTTACGAAAAAACTCCTCCCATTTATTCAGGAATTTTACCAGAAAATCCGGTTTCCCGGTTTTTATGATCTCGCTGGCCAGCGACTTCACATCCACCTCTTCCTCGAGATTAAGATAATCCCCGGCCGTCATCTGCAGAAACCGGTTCAGCCGGTCCTCAAGGCCGCAATCTCTCCATTTCTTCTCCCCGAATACCCAGGACGACTCCTCTTTGGCAAGACCTAATTTCTCTAAATTCTCGCGTAACACCGGCTGCAGACGTTTTTTTTGGTCCGGGTCAGCCAAAAAACGATTTACCATACTCTTCAAACGCGAACTGCCTGCCCGTCTCTGGGTAAACTCATCAACGAAGACATCGGCGATAATATCGTCGGAGAAATTTGGCGCGACCTCTTTAATAATATCATTCTGCGGGATATTAAACCTTTCACTGGTAAGTATCTCTTTACGGGACTTAGGTTCAAGGTGCATTATCGCCTCAGCCAGCCCCTTCTTGTAATTATCCACCTCAAGGATATCGCTGCCATAAATCTGCTCACCAATCTTCTGGATAGAGCCGGTTATCGCCTCGGTGCGCAACTTCTCGGAGTCAACATCTGCCCCGGCATTATTCCTGACCATCGTGTCGGCAAACTGATTAATCATCTGGGTTACTTCTTGCGGACGGCTCTTTAATTTCTCCAGCAAGATCTGCTGCTCTTTGCCGGAAAATTTTCCGCGCCCCAAGAGCTGGTCCATCAATACCGCCTCTCCTAAAAGCCCTGCCCCCGGCACCCCCGCAGCGCCCCTTGCCGAGAAGTCAACTTCCTTGGCCTTTATCTTGTAGACCATTTTGCCTTCCAAGAACTCGGAAAGCTTGCGGTCTTCTTTGGTCAGCCCAAAATTCTCCATAAAGGTAACCAGCTCGCCTTTGCTTAAGCCGCGTTTAAAAGCGATGCTCTCGAGATTATTCCCTCTGAACAAATTCAGCAGTGACGAGACAAAACCGCTCTTTAAATCCGGCTCCTTAAGCTTTTCTCCGTTAACCACCAGGGTATCCTTGTAATCCCTGAGGACCAAGGCTTCGTCGCGGGCAAATAATTCCGATAACTTTCGATAAAGTTCTTCCAGGGGTACGGTAATCATCTCGCTGCCGCGTGGATAAAGCGAAGAGTTGATGTTGATGATATAGACCAGGCGTACGATATCCGGCACTAACTTCTGGCTCTTTTTGGAAAGCGGCAGAACCTTACTTTCTTCTTCTTCCTCGAGAAACCGTTTGGCATAATCCAAGGCCTCCTGCTGGCGGGTGCGGGCCGACTGGATCAGATCCGCATATCTTTTGGCCTTTTCAAAATCCTGCGATTTTCTAAAATGGTAAAATAATTCCGCGGCAACATCGCCCAGATTATCCGCATGCAGGTTCTCTTCAATCTCTCCGATTTGTTGATGGATGGTCTTTAACTCCTCCTGGCCCACCAACCCGGCGATGGTCTTGCGGATCTCCTCGTTGGCAAAACTCATATTGTCGCCAGTGGGGACTTCGGTGCCGGGATCGAGGTTTTCCTTGATTAAGCCAACCTTCTTGGCGCTTTCTAATATATCCAAGACATAACCCTCATCTTCCTTACCCAAGCGCCTGACCATCTCGGTAGAAAAATCCTGGCCAATGGCCGCGGCCTTGGCAATAATCTCCTGCGCCGGCTTCTCTAAGCCTTTTATCCTTTCCAAAATAAGATCATTCAGCGAATGCGGCAGGTCCGCATCCTGTATATCGAGTGCCGACCAGCTGCCTTTGCGATTGAACAGGAAACCCCTCTGCACCATAAATTTTAATAATTCTTCTGCAAAGAGTGGATTACCGCGGGTAACCTTATAGATCTGATTGACATATCCTTCCTTCAGTTCCAAACCGGGAAATATCGCCTTAACCATTTCCGTCACACCGGCAAGCGAGAGGTTATCCACCAAAACCTTGGCGGAAAAGAAACCATCTAACTGCTCTTTAAGCTGGGTGATGGGCATATCGGAGGCGGGACGGTTGAGCTCTTCTTCCCGTAAAAGACCGCAAATCAGAATATCAGCTTCCTTTTCCTTTAAAGTGGCCAGGAGATTAAAAGAGCCGAGATCCACCCACTGTAGATCGTCGATAATTATGCAGAGCTTATTTTCTTTGGCGAGGTTTAATACTAATTTTCTTAGTGCGCTCAGGATTAAATCATCCAGTCCCTCTTTTATCTCGAGTTGGCCGGCAGCCTCTCCCAAAATGGCATTTACGGACGGGATTATTTTACGCGCCACCGCTATCTCCGCTTCGGAGAATCCGCTAAGTAGGGTGCCTTTTTTCGTGGGGATTTTCCCGAGGTATTTATCGAACCACAAGCTGGCCGAGCGAAAGGTGCTTAAAGCGCATTTCTCCGCGCACCGATCGATAATAATACTAAAACCCTGCTCCTTAACCGCCTTGGCAAATTCTTCTGCCAGCCGGCTCTTGCCGGTACCGGCATTTCCCTTTACCAGAACGGTAAGCGCTTTTCCCTCTTCCCTTACCTTATCAAGGATTCCATAAAGTTCCTGAATTTGTCTTTCCCTCTCTATAAGCTTCTTGCAGGGGAAAATCTCCAAGATTGCCCGGGAGATAAACATTTCCGGCGTAAGCTCATTCACAAAGGAAATACAGTCTTTACCTTTTTGTTTTGAGGCGTAAAGGGCCTTATCAGCCATATTAATCAAGGTAAGCGCATCACCGGCATCATCGGGAAAACTGGCAACCCCGATACTCAGGTTGACTTTAAAATCACCTTTCCCATCTCCTTTAAAGATGCGGGAGGCAGCCTTGTTCATAATCCGCTTGGCAACGGCATTAGCAGTATTCAGATCCGCGGAAGAAATGATAACCGTAAATTCATCGCCGGCGTAACGGATGGCCGTGTCCGCCGAACGCACGCTTTCTTTCAGAATCTCCGCCACCCCCCTTAAAACCTCATCGCCCCTAAGATGGCCATAGGTATCGTTTATTCCCTTAAAGTCGTCAATATCAATCATCAAAAGCCAAAGGGACTGCCGGGAAAGCTTGCAACGGCCGATCTCCTGCGGCAGGTACTGATATAAATACCGGCGGTTGTACGCACCGGTAAGGTCGTCGCTAAAGATTAATTGCTCAACCTTAGTCTTTTGTTGCTCTAGGTTTTTCTTATCTTCGGCCATCACTTGCCTGCGAAAATGCACAGCCGGGCCTTGCCCAAATTCTTAGCCTGATACAGCGCCTGATCCGCGCAATCAATGATTTCGTCGCGGGTCATCGCGTCTTCGGGAAAAGCCGCCACTCCGATGCTGACGGTTATCGGGGTCTTTCTTGCCACCAAATGCAGAATCCGGTTCCCCACTACCACCGCGCCATGGCGCGGGGTCTGCGGCAGAAGCACCACAAACTCCTCCCCTCCGTACCGGAAGACCATATCCACGCAGCGAACCGCCTGCGAAAAGATTTGGGATAGCTGCCGCAACAGCTCATCCCCCTGCAAATGACCCCGCTGGTCATTGTACCCCTTAAATCCGTCTATATCAATCATCAATAAAGAAAACTCCTGAGGATATCTTTTGGCGCGGGAAAGCTCGCGGTCCAGCACTTCATTAAGATAGCGATGGTTATACATCCCTGTAAGTCCGTCAAGAATGGAAAGTTCACGATAGTAATCCTTTTGGTGCGCTTCTTTAAGCAAAAACAACCGCTCACAAGCGCGCAAAAGCGTCAGCTTCAACTCGTCGATATTAAATGGCTTGGTAATGTAATCATACGCACCGTGACGAATCGCCTCCACGGCGGATTTTATGGACGGCGTTGAAGCGGTGATGATGATGCAGGCATCCGGTGCGATGGTCCGTAAGTCCTCCAGCACCCCGAGATCAGAGTGGTCCTGCATCATAAGATCAGTAAGAATTACCTGAAAAATATTCTGGCGCACGGCCATTAATCCTTCAACCTGATTCTTGGCTGCATAAACCTTATAGCCCTCCTGCGTCAGGACATCATTCAATAGTTTGCGGCTGGCCTCATCGTTATCCACTATCAACACGCTGATTTCTGTGAGGGCATTCCCGTCCATTCGGTTTACTCCTCGCTGGTAATCCTTAAGACTTCTTCAAAGGTAGTCATGCCCAAGGTAAATTTTTTTATTGCGTCGTCCCAGAGGGTCTGCATCCCATTGTCTTTAATAGCATACTCTTTGATTTCGTCAGAGGATTTTCCTTTAATAACCATCTCGCGGACATCATCGTCGATTGGCAAAACCTCCAAGACACCCATTCTGCCGCGATAACCGCTGTTGCGGCAGGCAGCGCATCCCTTACCGTGATAATACACTGCTCCGCTCTTATCAAGGCCGAAACGACGCAAGATATCCGCAGGTACCGAAACCGGCTCTTTGCAGGCACTGCAAATCTTACGGCAGAGGCGCTGGGCACAGGCCAAAATCAAACTGGAGGAAACCAAGAAAGACTCCACCCCCATATCAATCAAACGGGTAATTGCTCCGGCAGCGTCATTGGTATGCAGGGTGGAAAAAACCAACTGGCCGGTAAGCGCAGCCTTTACCGCAATATCCGCAGTTTCGGAATCGCGGATCTCGCCGATCATAATGATATCCGGGTTTTGCCGCAAGAGAGAACGCAATCCACTGGCAAAGGTAAGTCCGATTTCCGCGTTAACCGGAATCTGGGTAATGCCCGGGAGCTCATATTCCACCGGATCCTCAACGGTAATGATATTCCTTTCAACGGTGTTGAGCTGATTAATGATGGAATAAAGCGTAGTAGACTTCCCGCTGCCCGTGGGCCCGGTAACCAGAATCATACCAAAGGGCCGGGCAATGGCATCTTTAAATATCGCGGTGGTCTCCGGGAAAAAACCTAGACCGTCCAAACCAATGGAGAGATTCCCTTTATCGAGAATTCTTAAGACAATCTTCTGACCAAAGGTCGTCGGTAAAACCGAGACGCGAAAATCGATTTCCTTCTCCCCGGCCTTAATCTTAAACCTGCCGTCCTGCGGCAAGCGCCACTCGGTGATGTCGAGGCGCGACATAACCTTCAATCTGGCCAAGACCGCATTCTGATTCTTCTTAGGTAAACTCAGGATATCATGGAGATTACCGTCAATCCGAAAGCGCACCCGCAAATCCTTTTCTGCCGGTTCGATGTGAATATCCGAGGCACGCTGCTTTAAAGCCTCGCGGATCATC
>JBMONJ010000089.1:0-8702 GCA_049324655.1 Candidatus Omnitrophota bacterium
GGTCATAGTCATCCGGTCCAATGCATTTCCCGTGCTATCATTTCTCACGAATTGGTACCTAAAAAGCAACCCCGTGCTGTTCATCCAAACATCTTGATACAGGGTTCCGCTGATCGAATCATACGAGACTGCTTGGGAATAGCCACTTATCACCGACGTCCCAAAGGTTGAGGGAGCCGTGTTGGTGATATTACCCGAAGTGCCTGGCGTGAGAACGAATGCGCTTGCTGTTGTCGATAGTCCCAACAAACAAACCGTTACCAAAGTTGCGATTAACAATTTCTTCATTTATTTTGTCACCTCCTTTCCTTATTTATTTAAAAATCTATTCGGAGCACCAGGACAGAGCACCAGTCACCCGTCAACGGGTGTCTTGGTAGCTTGGTGTCTTGGTGGCTAACTCCTTTTCTTAAATCCAAACCACCCCACCAATCCCATTCCCAACAACCCCAAGCTCGTAGGCTCGGGGATGACCGGGCCGCCTTGGTTGTTATAAGGAGTAAGATTATTAATTAATAAATGATAGGTCCAGCCGCTTTCTCCGCCGCCGTCAAAATCAAAGTCAGCCCAACCAGATACCGCTGCTGCGTAGAAACCCGATGAGGTAATGCTATAGCCCAGCGCTGAGTCGTATCCCGGTCCGTCGTCATCATCAAAGGCCAGCTGAACTCCGGACGGGTTATACAGGCCCAAGACAGGATCATCAAAATAGCTTGGTCCTCCCGGAGTGTTAACCGCCATCCCGATATTATCGCCGGCAGTGGCGTAAAACTGGTAATAATCCGCGCTGCTGTCGCCAACGCGCGAGCCAGAGACATCCATACTGCCGTCGGAAACTCCTAAGGCTTGGGCCGTGGCAAAGGTGCTGTTGGGCTCGACCTCGTTGTATAGGGTTACTGCCAAGGCGTGGCGGGCGGATAAGAGCAAAGTGATTAACGCAATTATTCCAAATACAGAGAGTCTGCGCATTTCTCCCTCCTCTATTTCTTTCTTCGCGGACGGAATAAACCTAATAATCCAATTGCAAATAAAGACACCGTGGCTGGCTCGGGAATGACATTGTTTTGCTGGCAGGCTTCGCACTGGACGATGAGCTTAGGCCGCCAAGCCAGTGTGTCGTGCTCTGAAGAAGCAAATTTCTGCTCATCCCAGTTGTTGTCTACTAATTTGATGACAAATCCGTAGTTGGGGTCAACATTGTTATACCAGTCCTGCACAATGCTGGTAACATTCCATTCATACCAGCCATTAGCGCCCAGCGGCACCACATCGGCAGCAGTGGCATCATAGTCGGTACCGGCGAGCATTCCCGGCGCTGCCCAAGACGCAGTATCATGAATGCGGTGATTCCAGTCTGAATCGCCGGCAGTGGCCGGGTCTCCGCCTTTGGTGCCTTCGGACCAGGGCCCGGCAGTGATTTGATAAATGTAGGAAGTGGGATCACTGGTGGTTTCTAACTTATACAGCTTGAGCGTTGAAGATAAAATGCACATATTACTCGGCAAAGAAGAGATATCAAAATAAAGCAGAATGTGGCTGACATAAGTTCCCGCGCGCAAATACAATCTTTGGTTGGTACCGTAGTTATATTCCTTTTTACTGTTTACCCCACGGATAGAATTATCCTGCGTTCCCGAGTAGCCATTCAGGCCATTCTGAAAAGTATAGGTGGTGCTGGCATTGGCGGGCAATATCGCGACGAGACCGAATACACCGAGAATGATGAGTGCGGATAAAATTTTATTTTTCATCTGGCTCCTCTTCCAGTTAAAACCACAATAAAAGTATTGGCAAGAATTCTTAAATCAGTCAAAAGACACATCCGGCGGATATATAACAAGTCGTATTTGACTTTTTGCTTTACATCTTCAAGGGTCTCGTCGTATTTATGCCAGACTTGCGCTAAGCCGGTGATACCGGGCTTAACCAACAGGCGCTTTTCATAATCCACGATTAAGTTTTTAAAGTCGCGCACCATTTCCGGTCTTTCCGGCCGCGGACCCACGATGCTCATTTCGCCTTTTAAGACATTCAATAATTGCGGGATTTCGTCAATATGGGTTTTTCTTAAAATGCGGCCCACCGGCGTAATGCGCGGGTCATTGGCTTTGGCCCAGACCGCGCCGGTGTATTTCTCGGCGTCAATGCGCATAGTGCGCAGTTTATAAATCTTAAACCGCTTCCCTCCTTTGCCCACGCGAATCTGCCGATAAATTATTGGGCCGGGAGAAGAGAGTTTTATCCACATTGCGGCGAAAACTAATAAAGGCGAGGTAATTAAAATTCCCGCGAGGGAAAGCCCGATATCGGTCCAGCGCTTAAATCTTTCAAAACTCCTGCGGGCAAAGCGTACTAACATTGCGCCTAAGCCGCTTAAAATCATAAACAAGGTTGCGGGTTCCGGGGCATGGGATTTTTGGGGGGTTGTCGGATGGAAATCCGGCGTTGGCGTGTAAACCGCGTCAATGGGCTGGGAATTATCTTTGGGTAGATAAAGATTGGGAATGGCAAAGGAAACCCGCGGCAGCAGCGGCTCGCAAAGCACAAAAACTGCTAAGACAATGATAAGAGTTAAAATGCGTTTTGCCACGATTTGGGATTGAGTTATTGAAGTAAAGATATGTTTTGCTTACACAGTATAAATAAGCAATATGCGTGCCAAAGGGCGGGAGTGGGGAAAATTTTTTTTCTTGATGTAAGTGCTTGATTTAATAGGAGTTATTAGGACAGGGGTTTGGCGGCAAGAAAAAAAATTTTCCCCAGATTTTCCCTTCTTCGCCAAAATTGTTGCTTAAACACGACGCTTTTGGGGAGTATTGGGAAACGCTGCCTATCTGCTTGTGAATCAGGGGGTTATACTGCGAGGAAAGGGTTGCAAAACGGAAACATCCGTGCGGCCTAAGGACATGTCCTTAACAGTTTTGTTAGGGGACGTAATCGGCTAAGAGCGGGGCGATTAGGGCGGCAAAGTCGCGCAGGGTTTTTTGCGCGGCTGGCTCGTCATTGTCTTTTAAATCAATAGAAAGGCGCAGCATTGCGCCAGAAGAAGATTTGCCGATAAGACGATTTAAGACCATTCGGATTTGCTGGCTTAAGTATTGCGGGGTATTATAATTTCCCGCGCGAAACCAATAGACGACTAACTGGCGAGAATCGGCTTTTTCCACCAGCATTCGGGTGGCAGAAATAGATTCGCTCAGCGGAATAATAGATTTCTCAATGACGGTCATCCCGCTGCCCATATAACAGACTTCCGGCGGATGGCTGACTTTGCGGTTGCCGGCAGAATAAACAATATACAATAACACAGATTCTCCGGCGGGATTTTTATATTCGCGCATTATCAGGTTACGGGTTTCCAAGATTGCATAATCGCGCTCGGAAATAGGGATGTCTTTGGCGCTCCACTCTCCTATTTGCATTGGAAAGTCAGACATCCGCGCCTCCGTCGAGGAGGCGCGGCGCTCTGGCAAGTATGACAGCAAGCCGATGACGGTGACCACGCAGAGTATCGCGATTACTATGGTGAAGGTTTTATTGTTCATTCGAGGACCTTGGCAAATAGGGACATACCGATAAAGGCAAAGACAAAAACCAGGATTCCCATTATGTCGTGGAATTTTCCTGTAGCGAATTTACTTCCGTACATCTCACTTACCAGTGAAAGCGCGGTTATGCGGATTACATTGCTGGCAATGGCAATGGGTATGGAAACCAAAAACAGCGCGGCCTTTTTTATCTTCGTTGCGTCGAGGAAATAAGCCATTAGCGTGCCTAAGGCAATCAGGGCGATAAGTGAGCGAATGCCGGAGCAAGGGTCCTCCACCATTAAATAGGAATGCTGCGTGCGGATGACGCTCCCTTCTCTTATGGCCTCAACTCCGAGGGCGTTGATCATCCAAGTTGAGACCGTGGCCGCAAAGACTTTCAGTTTAAAGCTTAAATTGGCAATGGCCACCAGCGGCAAAGGCAGCATAAATATTAAAAAGGCAATGGGAAACCACAGCGCCTTTAAATAGGCCTTTCCCCAAAATAAAAGCACCAAGCCAACGATGACCGAAAGCAGTGAAAAGCCGGAAGTAAAATATACGCGCAAGAGCGCGCTGATAACATGAATGGTAATGCCGCCTAAGAAAAATATCCAGCCCAAAACCGAGGGTTGAGGTTTAATTTTCTTAAGCTTTTCGCGTATTTTCCAGACGAGAAATACGCTGACCAAGGGCACCAAGAAGCCATGACTGTAATAACTGTCCTTGGCGCTAAAGCGGTCCACCATCCAGATTAAAGTGGGAAGATACGCCAGTAGGGTAAGGCTGGTTAAGATGCCTAATTTTATAGCTTCATTTTTCTTCATTTGATTTCCTCTGCGCCAATTTCCTGACGGATTTTTACTGCCAATGAATCGGCGATTTCTTTAATCATCTGGTCGTCCTTGCCTTCGACCATAATCCTTGCCAAGGGCTCGGTGCCGGAGTAGCGGACTAAAAGGCGGCCATTGCCTTCAAGCCTTGAATCACACTGGGCAATGGCCGCCGACAACGCCGGAATTTTCTCAAACGGCAACTTCTCTTTTACCGGCACATTGATTAGAATCTGCGGGACCTTGCGCATACATAATGACAGCTCGCTTAATTTCTTACCGGTGGCCTGCATCACCTTTAGGACTTCTATGGCCGTGAGCATGGCATCGCCGGTATTGGCACGGTTTAAAAAGATAATGTGTCCGGACTGCTCGCCGCCGAAAGTAAGGTTTTCGCTGACCAGTGTTTCAAAGACATTGCGGTCGCCTACATCGGTGCGGATGAGCTTACCGCCGGCCTTTTCAATGGCCTCCTGCAGCCCGTAGTTACTCATTACCGTGGTAACCAGCGTGTTTTTAGGGAGCTGGTTTTGCTGCAAAAGGTGCAGGCCGATAATAGCCATTATGTAATCGCCGTCAATCAAATTGCCCTTGTCGTCGGAGAGTATGGCGCGGTCCCCGTCGCCGTCAAAGGAAAAACCCAGGTCTGCGTTATACTCAAGGACCATTTTCACGATGTTTTCAGGATGCATGGCGCCGCTGTTCAAATTTATTTTGCTGCCGTTCATCTCATCGTTAATGCTTACGACAGCGGCGCCCAGCTCCTTAAACACCTGCGGGGCCACCGCGCACAAAGCGCCGTTGGCGCAGTCCACGGCTACCTTCATTCCATTTAAATCCAATCCCCGGCTTTCAGATTTTAAGTAGTCAATATATTGTCCGGCGGCGTTGACCAACATCCGGCTAACTCCGGATTCATAAACCGGCAGCTCGTCAATATGAAAGGCGTCAGCGAGAATCAGCTCTTCCATTTCCTTCTCCTGCGTCGGAGAGAGTTTGCATCCGGCATTGGAAAAGAATTTTATGCCGTTGTCGCGGGCATTGTTGTGCGAAGCAGAAATCATCAGTCCCATATCGCAGCGAAATCTGCGGGTTAAAAATGCCAAGCCCGGCGTGGAAATAGTGCCGGAGGAAAGCGGCTCAAGCCCCAAGGAGCTTATGCCCGCAGCGAGGAGCTTCTCGATTTTATCGCAGCTTAAGCGGGTGTCCTTGCCGATAATGATGCGCAGACTCCCTTCACTTATGCGGTTCCATTTTAAGGATACCTTGGCAGCGGCCCGGCCGATCTTGAAAATCATCAAGTCAGTCAGCGGATATTGTCCGGGGGTGCCGCGAATACCGTCTGTGCCGAAAAGCTTGCTCATTTTAAGTTAAAATATATCATACCCTTGCCATAAAAACAAATTATCTTCTCCACTTCACTTCCTGTTTACCGAAAAGGAATTTCCAAAAGCCAACGGCCACGGCAAGATTCGAGAAACAAAAATAAAATGGCACGCAGAAGGTCTTAAAGCGCCTGCCCCGCTTTTCCAAAATATATCCGGCAAAGGCGGCGGTGTAAAACCACAGTTGCAGGGTGAGAAATAAATGCCGGCTGGAAATAAGCATTGCCAAAAGCAGAAACGGCGTCAGGGTTCGCAATACCTTGTGCGAGACAAATTCCAAAAACGCCATTCCGCGAAGAGGATTTAAAAGAAACTTCAGCACCTTAAGCTGCTGCCAGTTGCCGGCGGCGATTCTCACCCGACGGGAAAATTCATTCTCCAGGGTGGGCCACTCTTTTTCATAGGCCACAGCCTCGCTTTCAAAAACCGAGCGAAAACCCTTGGCCACAATTCTCGCCGGAATAATGTAATCGTCATTAATAGCTTGCGCAGGCAGTCTTTGGAAAAGGTTTTTGCGAATGGCATATATGGCGCCGTGCAAACCGAGGACCGAGCCTAACTGCGCCTCCTGCTTCTTTAGAAACAATTCATATTTCACAAACAGACCTTCGCCTTGGCCGCGCAGGGATTGGTCGTCATAGCCGAATTTATAATCTCCGCACACGCAGCCTACCTCGCCGTCTTCAAAATTGCGAACTAATTTCCTGACCGCATCGGGTTTAAAAAAACTGCTGGCATCGGAGAAGACAATGATTTCCCCTCTTGCCTTGGGGATTACTTCGTTAAGCACTGCGGGTTTGCCGCGCCGTTTTGCACAGGCCAAAAGGCGCGCGCCGTCATTTTCAAACTCCTTGGCAATATCTGCGGTTCTGTCAGTTGAGCCGTCCGAGGCAATGATAACTTCAAAGCGTTCCTTGGGATAATCAATAGCGAAGATATTTTTAATCTTTTCGGCGATGACCTTTTCTTCATTATAAGCCGGAATAATGACCGATACCGTCGGCTGTAAATCTCCTTTGTCCACCGGCCGCTTGAATAACGTAGACAGGAGCGTAAGTAACAACGGATAACCGAAATAGATATAAAGCAAAGTTGAGAAACAAATCCAAAATAATATCTTCATAATTGTAATGAGTTGTGAGGGTGAGTATTGAGTTGTGAGTCGGGTTGTGGGGATGGGTAATGGGTGAAAATTACCCCACCCTCGGTTCTATCTCTTGATTAATAGTTCCTTTATTGAGGTATAGTTTTCTACTCCAATGATTTTCTTAACCGCATACTTGGTTTTCCACGCAGCCCGGAGCAGCAATGCTGCCGAGCCATTGGCATTAAGCAGGCGCTGAAAATCGGTCATAGTCGTCGCGCTTTTGACCGGGATGCGCTTTAGGCAGAACGGGTCGCAGCCGGGTTTATTTACTCCGAACTCCGAGGTGTAAACCGCGGAATATCCGGCGGCTTTTACCCGCTGTTTTATCCGACGGTTGTAAAAGCCGCCGGGCGCTGAGAAAAGACTCACTGGCTTGCCAATAATCTCTTCCAAAGAAATCTTGGAATATTGCAATTCTTTATCCACTTCGCTGTCTTTAAGCTCGGTCAAAAACCGGTGGCTCATTCCGTGCGAGCCAATAGTAATGCCGCTGTCACTGGCTTTTTTGATTTCCTTGGCGGTCATATACCCTTCCCTGCCGATGTTGTCGGTAGTAATAAAGAAAACCGCGGTAAATCCGAATTCCTTAAGTATCGGCAGGGCGAGCGTGTAGTTGCTCGCGTATCCGTCGTCGAAGGTTATAACTGCAGTGCCCCAGTGCTCCAGTCTCCGGCGCTCCAGCCTCAAGGACTGGGTAGCTGGGGTACTGGGGAACTGGGGAACCAAGTATCTGTTATTCTTTAAGAATTCCATCTGCCGTCGGAAATCATCCACTGCAACGGTATAATAGTCCTCTTCATTCTTCGGTTTGCGCTGTTTTTCCGCGCCGATACGGTGATAGACTAATACTATCATAACCCCAGAACCTCTTTTACGGTTGTAAATTTAAAATCGCTCAATAGACGGCGCAGCTTAGGCTCGGTGGTTCCGAGTCCCTGATAGTGCCGCCAGTGATTTAGGGCGCCGGCATTTATCCGCGGCTGACCGGGGTCTAATTCCCAAGGATGAATATACACAATGGCCGGCTTTTGCCGGCGGTTTAATTGCGCGATGAAATGCTTAATGACTGCATAAGGCAAAAGCCGCAAATATCCTCCTCCGGAAAACGGAACATTCTTTCCCAAAAACCTCGTCGTGGAGCAGGGAAACTCAATAATCGAATCTCCGTTAGCTTTGATTTCATAGGGAAAGCGATACGAATCTTCAATTCCGTAGCGGTGATGCATTATGGGAAATATCGAGGCATCGTAACGAATTCCATGTTGCGCCAAAATTTTTAAAGCCCAATAAGATTTTTTGACAATGGAAAATGATGGCGCGCGAAATCCCAACACTTTTTCTTTGCTGATCGCCCGGATGATACTCAAAGATTTCTCAAGGTCTTTAGTGAATTCTTCTTTACTCTGATTATAAATCAATTGATGGTCATATCCGTGGCTGGCTATCTCGTGTCCGTTTAAAGCGATTCGTTTAATCAATTCCGGATGACGCTCTGCCGCCCAGCCCAAAACAAAAAAGGTGGCCTTGACCTTGTGCTCGGCAAGAATACCCAAAATCTTATTTAAGCCGACTGACAAACGGCTGGGTATTTTCTCCCACTCTTTGCGCTTTATCGCCTTGGAGAAGTTGGAGACTTGGAAATATTCTTCGACGTCAAAGGTGAGGGCATTTTTAATCATGCTTACACGAGGTCCCAGTCCCCGAAATGCAAATACCAGTTATTCAAATCTTTTATGAGCGACAGATTCGGGCCTTCCTGATTCGGCCGCACAATCAGCGTATAACGCTTGGGGTTTAGCCACGAAGGCAA
>JBMONJ010000089.1:8802-11330 GCA_049324655.1 Candidatus Omnitrophota bacterium
ACACGAGGTCCCAGTCCCCGAAATGCAAATACCAGTTATTCAAATCTTTTATGAGCGACAGATTCGGGCCTTCCTGATTCGGCCGCACAATCAGCGTATAACGCTTGGGGTTTAGCCACGAAGGCAATTCCCAGAAGCCGAGGGCCTTGAGCGCGCAGGCGTAAAGACTGTTTTTAAGGCTCACGCACGCCTGCGCGCCCTTTCCGTGTAAATACTGCATCCCCTTATGCATTAACCCGCGAATTACTGCTTCGTCATTGCGGCAAAGCATATCCACGATAATGCCTAATTTTATCCCCATTATCCTTTCAGTCTTTAAGACTAGATAGCCGGCTAAGTCATTATCCTGAAAACCCAAGAAAATTTCATACTTGGTTGCCGGGTTCTGGCCATAACGCCAGTTAAGGTATTTTTGATTTCTCTCCACGCCGACCTTGATCTGCGGACGCGTTTCTTCCCAGAGTTCATTCACTCTTTCCGGAAAACTGTCCGCAGTTTTAATTTTAATCACGGGTGCCCCAGTGCCCCGGCGCCCCAGCGTCCCGGATTTGGGCACCGTTATTCCCACCATTACTCGTAACTCGCCCACGACCTGCCAGCCCAAACGTTGCACAAACCCAGCAGAAGAATCCTTGCGGCTGGGAAAGGCCAGCGAAAGCGCGAAGTTCTCGCGCGACAAAATCCGGTTGGCCTCTTCCCCCATTTTTTTAAAAATTCCTTGTCGGCGAAATTCCGGCCTGACCATTAAATCAATTACGGTTGCGGCTTTGACCACTTTTCCGTCGAGCTTTAAATCTATCGGGATATTGGCGTATTGCCCGGCCAGCGCGCCATTCTCTTTTGCCAGCAAAGTGATAGCTCGGCCAAAGGGATTATTGGCATACTGCCATTTCCAATATTCCGCGCCAAAGTGCTTGGCCTTGCGCATTTTCTCGCGCTGGAAATTTTCCCGCAGCATTTCTATGACTTCAGGTTGTTCGGATTTTTGACAGGCTTCTATGCGCATAATTTTATTCAACTATTTCATAAACGGTTAGCTCCGGCCGGCACAGCAACCGATACGGGCTGGTCTTGCCGCCAATTCCGCGGTTCACATATAAATAGGTATCTTTTACTTTATATAGCCCGGCGATGTATTTAAACTTGCGGATAAATTCCGAGGCATCGCGCAAGGCCTTGATGCCGGTGTGTCCGCCGTGGGTTTTACCGACGAGGACCAAATCAAAACCATACTCGGTGGCCTCGTCAATAATGTTCGGCGAATGGGTAATCATAATCTTAGGCGCTTTAGCCGGGATGCGCAGCATTGCTTTGTTAAGTCCGCTCTTTCCGTAAAACACATCTTCAGTGCCGATAAGCCAAAAATAATTTCCCTTACTGTCTGCGAATTTTACTGCGTCATTATCCAAAAAACGCACTCCTGCATCTTTAAGGAGCTGAATTGTTTTCGGGTCATCGTGAAAGATGGAATCATCGGTATCGTCGGTAGCCGCCCAGATTCCTAATTGCGGTTTTAGGGCGCCAAAGACCTTGGCGGCTTCGGGAACGGCATCGCCCAGATTTTTCAAGTCCTCGCCGGTAAAACCACCGGTAAATAACACGATGTCCGGCTGAATCGCATTGATTTTTTTGATGAGCTGTCTTTCGCGGAAACCAAAACGCAGGGTATGCAAGTCGGAGAAGTGGACAATCTTCACGCCCTTCAAGGCCGGGGCAAGGCGCGGGATATGCAGCTTGACATGTTCTACTTTTATCCAGTTCGGCTCTATGAAGGCCATATCCACATAGAGAGTCGCTTGCGCTAAAAAGAACAATAAAAATACGGTCATTGCAATGCCGCAAATTCGTTTTGCCAGGCGGTTTTTGACCAGCACGAAAATCAAGATGGAGATGACCAAAAGCATCAGCGACACCACATCGGCGACAAGCATCAAAAACTTGATGACCCTTGCGGCCGAGCCGGCGGGAAGAAAGTGCAATTGCGTCAGAATCTCGAAAGTTCTTTGGAGGTAATTGGCCATTTTTATATTAATGATCGCAGATTAAGATGCTTGGATGAGCGCAGATGATTTGAAGATAAACATTCCTCATACAGTTTCTCGGTTTCATTAATCATCTTTGCCAAGGAAAAATAGTTCTCTACCCTTTTCCTGCCTCGTTCACCCATTGTTTGGGCCAGCTGGCGGTCGCTTAAAAGCTTTTCGAGCGCCCCACTCAAGGCCAGAGGGTCCGCGGGTTTAACCAAAAGGCCGGTTTCTCCGTCGGAAATGAGTTCCGGTGTGCCGCCGACATTAGTGGCAATGACCGGTTTTCCCGCAGCCATTGCCTCCAGCGCCGCGACTGGCAGGCCTTCTCTTAATGACGGCAAGACCAAGATGTCAATGCCCCTGATGAATTCGCGCACATCTTTTCTTAGACCGGTAAAGATAATTTTAGCTCCTAAGCCTAATCGCTGAACGCTATCCGCTAATCGCTGCTGCTCTGGGCCGTCGCCGATCACGAGCAACTTGACCTTGCGTCTACCGTTT
>JBMONJ010000090.1:0-10603 GCA_049324655.1 Candidatus Omnitrophota bacterium
ATCACCCGGGAAGGGCAGAAGGAATCTTCTGTCGCAACCGAAGAGGAAGACGAAATCGTTAAATTAAAAAAGCGGATCCACGAGAGAATTCTGACTAAACTTGATCTTAAGCGAATAGACATTTCCGTTACCTCCGATCCCAAGAAATCCCGGGCCTTGCGGGAGACGGCAGAGAGGGTTATTTCTGATCTTCTGACCGAGCAGACCGGCGCCTTGATTTCTTCCTATGAGGTAAGGCAGCGGCTTATAAAAGAGATAGTTGACGAGGCCCTGGGGATGGGGCCGCTGGAAGACCTTCTGGTTGACCCGGAGATAACCGACATTATGGTGAATAATAAAGACGAGGTCTATATTGAGCGCTCCGGCAGGATGCTTTTGACCACCAAGAAATTCATCTCCAATGAACAGGTGCGCGCCATTATCGAGAGGATTGTTGCTCCCTTAGGCCGGCGCATTGACGAGGCAACTCCAATGGTCGATGCCCGCCTGCCCGACGGCTCGCGTATTAACGCGATTATTCCGCCTTTGTCGATTAGGGGGCCGATGCTGACCATCCGTAAATTCCGCCATGAGTTGTTTATGATGGATGATCTCTTGCATCGTTTCCGCAGCCTAAACAAGCCGATGGGCGACTTCCTTATGGCCTGCGTAAAGAGCCGCAAGAATATCATTGTCTCCGGCGGCGCCGGCTCGGGTAAAACTACGCTGTTAAATATTCTTTCTTCATTTATTCCCAATACCGAACGCATCATCACTATTGAAGACGCTGCCGAGCTTAAGCTTAAACAGGAACACTGGGTAAGATTAGAGTCCCGCGCCCCAAATGTAGAAGGCCGGGGCGCGGTTACTATCCGCGATCTTTTCGTAAATTCCCTGCGTATGCGTCCGGACCGGATAATCATCGGCGAATGCCGCAGCGCCGAAATCTTAGATATGCTGCAGGCAATGAATACCGGTCACGACGGCTCGCTAACCACTATCCACGCCAATTCTACACAGGATGTTTTGATAAGGATGGGTTCGATGATGCTGATGAGCGGGGTGGAATTGCCGATGCGGGCGATAAATGAGATTATCGGCTCGGCTATCGATATAATTATCCATACCGCGCGGATGTCCGACGGGACCCGCAAGGTCACTCAGGTTACCGAAGTAACCGGCATTACCAGAGAACACGAGATAATCCTTAAGGACATCTTCGTCTTTATCCAAAAAGGCGTTAATCCCGACGGCACGGTATTCGGAGACTTCCAGCCCACCGGTCATCTGCCCTCTTTCTTTGACGAGCTTAAGACGCGTGGCATAGATATTAGCGAAGACAGCTTCAAACCCTCTTAAGTGATAATTAAGAATATCACCCGAAACACCATCATTGCCGAAGAGGTAATTTTCGCCCGCGATTTTAAAAGCCGGTTGGTAGGTTTACTGGGTCGTTCGCCTTTGAATCCTTTCTCGGCAATGGTCTTTCCCCGCTGCAATGCCATTCATACCTTCTTTATGCGTTTTGCCATTGATGTATTGTTCCTCGACGGCAAAGGCGCGGTGATTGGGAAGATTGAGAATATGTCGCCTTTTAGGATTACGCCGTTCTTCCTAAGCGCTGCAACCTGCCTCGAGTTACCCGCCGGCGTTATTCAACGCTCTCTAACGCAAATCTCCGATATAATCCGTATCGAAGTTTAAATTTTGAGGAAAAGTTTTTTGTCGTCGGGAGTAATAATATCCGACTCGTTAAGCCGGCGGATGGCAAAGGCCAAGTCATTCAGGAAGGGATATTTGGCCGGCGGTTTCAGGGTTATAACGAAGGAGTTGCTATTCTTTTCCAGAAAGCCGGGCAAAAGATAAAAGCGCTCGCGCATTGTCGGGAAAGCGACGCTCTCATAAGCGGGAGGGAAGAAACAGCGCAGACAAAAATTATTCAGCGCCAATATCAGCGAATTTAGATTGGCATGCAGGTCCGCGCTGGAGATGGAAAGGATATATTCCAACTGCGAGCCGAAACGCTCGGGCTTAAGCTCTTCTCCGGGGCTAAAGGCGCGACTGCCTACGCCGCTGGTTTTTTTCACCAGATACTGGTAACCTTCTTCCTGATTGGGCCAGCGCTTTAAGTAAGCGGCGATAATTTCCTGCATTGGTTTTTCTTCTTTGGACAGATTGGTCAGCACGCCTAAGTTCGGCCAGCCTAAGGCGGTATTACGAATAAGCCCGATGCGCAGGTTGTAGCGCGCCCCACTAATCGGATGTTTAATGAAAGTGGCATTTTCGCTGTAAAAGATTTCTTTTCCCAATTCCGGTAAGGTTAAGCCCTCCACCCGTCGGATATCTTCCCGGATAAAACGCATACCCTCATCCTGCCATGGCCAGAACCCCATTATAAAAAAGCGGCGTCCCGAAGGTAACGGCTCCAGCGTATACTCCACTTCACGTTTATAATTATACATTTCAATCTTGGTGATGTTTTTGCTGGCGGTCGACTCGCAGGTAAGTATAAACTCCGATAAAATTTTTGAAAAGGCGTTGTAGCCCGGAGCGGTCTGCAGGATTATTGGTTGACGGTTATCATCGAAAAGATTTTTTGCACTTAGCCTTGTTTTATAGGCGGTTGAGAATATTGAAGCCGGCACATTGTTATCCTGCCAGAGCGAGCGCAGTTGGCCGTCGATGTAGAAGTGAGTGCCGTCCTCCAAGAAAATTTTCAGGAAGATTATCTCTAAGCTGCGCTGGTAGTATTCGTTAAAAATGGCCATTGGCAGACCGCGCAGTTTTTTTAATTCCTTGGCAAATTGCAGCAAGTCGTCAGGGGATTTTTTTATACCTGAAGAATTCAGCGCCCATAATCCTTTATCTTTATACTGCTCAAAATCCTTCCAGTCTCCAAGATTAAACGCCTCCAAGAACATCAGGGTTTCGCAATTGACATTGAGTTCCTGCGCCGGGGTCTGGGGGAGGTATTTAGTAAGTATCTCACCCAATATCGAATCCTTTGCCAGTTCCCACTGCGCGGCCTTCAAGAAAAAACTGCCCATTCCGTCTACAAGCTCGTCATTTTTAATTTCAATTATTTCCGGCATTATTTCCTGTGGCGCAGGTTTTTTCTCAGCCGGCATGATTTCCAGGGCGGGAGCAATCGGGGCAGGCAAGCCCTTCTGATTAAGTAAAGGGCCGAGAGCGGCTTTTAGGTCATAAGGCGGCTCTTTTTTGAGTTTTGCTTTTCTGCCTACCGGCGCGCTTAGATTCGCCGATTTGAAAAGCGCGTTAATGGTGGATTTGGAAAGCGCGAGGCCGAAGCGCTCCTTAATTAAAGGCACTAACTCCCGGCAGCTCAGGCTGGGCTTAACCCTTTTTTGTTCGAGTATGTAGCTGCGAATTTCTGCTTTTGTTTTGTAAATTACGCCCATTTTCGTAGATTGGACATTTCTTGCAGTGTTTCTGGACAGATTGGACATTGTAAGTATAGCATTTTGAAGGAGTTTGTCAAGGAGAAATTAACTGTATAATTGCAGCACCTTGAAGGCAATAAGAATATAGAAATAGGTGCAGATTGATATTGTTGTGGAGCTCGTTCTAGACCGCTAAATCGCAAAAGCGCCGCAAAAACGCAAAACCTTTTCAGTCGAAAAATTTCTTTGCGTCTTTGCGCCTGCCTGCTCGCCTCGCGGCGAAGCCGAGGGCCGGCAAGGCAGGGGTTTTTGCGCTTTCGCGGTGTTAAGAGAAGGCAGCGCTGTCTTTTTTGCGGGTTTTTGTCTTGACGCTATATTTATATTATGTTATATTCAAAGTGACTTCATCCATTTTATTTTTTAAGTTTGGAAAAAGGTGCCGAAACACCTAAAGGCGAAAACCCTTTAAATGTATATAGATTTCAACATTACCATCTCCTTGGCAAAAGGATGAAGCGTAATGTTTTATTTTGTCAATTTATTAATAAATTTTAAAAAGCATTTAGGCCAGGAAAAGGCGCAGACTGCCGTCGAGTATTTTGTGATTTTTGCCGTGGTGGCGGCGGTTACCCTTTTGAGCGTGGCGGCATTTTATAACCGGCTTCATCAGGCCTCGGAAGTGTTTTTTAATAAATCCGCCGAGGCGATAATGGGCGAGCCGGTGGAAGATGATGATGTTAGTTTTCCCCTGCCTGGAGGTTGAGGTTAACGCAATGGCGGCATTAAGTTTTCGGAATAACCAAAGAGGACAACATATTGTAGAATATGCCTTGGTGGTGGCGGTTATTGCGGCGGCCGCCGTAGCGATGCGTACCTATTTACAGCGGGCAGCCCAGGGGACAATAAAGATAATCGAAAACGAGGTCTTTAAAAACGCGGCGGATGTTGATTAAGATAAAAAGTTAAAACTTTGCAAGAAAGGAGGCGAGAAAAAAGATGAAGAGAAGCAGAAAGGCGCAGAGCACGCTTGAATATGTCATTGTGCTGGCAGCGGTGATCGCGGCGATTATCGTTTTTGCTACCGGCACTTTTTCAACAAGGTTGGAAAATGGCCTGAACAGTGTTGCCAATTCAATGGAAAATGTGATCGAGCGTATTACATATTAATCCTCGTTTTGAGGTAAGGAGGTGAAAAAAAGGTGTTGATGAAACTTATGCGAAAATCTAAAGCCCAGTCTACCGCAGAATATGCCATTCTTTTGGGATTGGTGATTGCGGCAGCCGCGGCAATGCAGATATATGTTAAGCGTACTTTGCAGGCACGTATGCGCCGGGCAGTGCAGTATTTGGCGAGTGAAACCACCGATACCGGCATAGGGATGGCAGGCACCACGCAGTATGAGCCGTATTATCTACGCAGCAACTTCGCGGTAACCCGCGATTCTACGGCGCAACAAAACCTCTATACCGGCGGCGTTTATAATGCTTACGAGGCGACGACAACCTCGCGTACCGGAGAGCAGCAATATCTGGCACCCGAGGATGAATAAAAAGATTCCTTTAGTTTCGAGAGGAGGTGTGAGTATAAAGATGTTTTCGCGTATAAAGGGGAAATCTAAAGCCCAGTCTACCGCAGAATATGCCATTCTTTTGGGATTGGTGATTGCGGCGGCCGCGGCAATGCAGATATATATGAAGAGAGGTCTTCAGGCCAGAGTTCACGATGCCAGCAAATCACTGGTAAATCAGACCGCGGCCCTTGACGCGGGATTAGGAGAAGAAAATAAATACCAGTATGAGCCGTATTATCTCAACTCGGAGATAATCGTTGACCGGACAACCAATGCCTATTCGAGGATGGAGCGGCAGGGTAACATTGACGCTGACTCTATGGAGACCACCGGGCGTAGGCCAGATGGTTATCAGGCTTACGAATTTAACGCGGATACTGACCAAAGTAAGTAAGTTTGGTTCTTACTGGAGGTTTAAGGAGGTGTAATTAAAGTGTATAGAAAGCACAAGAGATCCGCGCAGAGCACATTGGAGTACGCGGTGTTGATAGTGTTGGTGGCAGTAGCGCTCTTGGCCACCCAAACTTACATCAAGCGCGCGATGCAGGGCAGGCTAAAGTCCTCAGCCGATGATGTCGGCGAACAGTTTTCGCCCGGCGCTGCGGTGTTAACGACCAATATTCAGTCATCCACGAGTACCAATGAGTCTTCGGTTGATGGCGTGACTACTTCTCGAATGTTAGGCGCGGATTCCCAGACTCGTGTCGTGGATATCGATATAGGTGGCTATGAAAGTGAGTACTGGCCGGGGGCGGCCAACGCTACTTAAAAAGTAGCCAATTATTATAAGAGGTGCAAAGGAGGTGTAAGCAAGTAATGTATAGAAAACACCAGAGATCCGCGCAGAGTACGCTGGAGTACGCGGTGTTGATAGTGTTGGTGGCAGTCGCCGTTATCGCCACCCAAACTTACATCAAACGCGCGATGCAGGGCAGGTTAAGGTCCTCAGCCGATGATGTCGGCGAGCAGTTTTCACCCGGCGCTTCCAATGTCCTTACCACCATTACCAGTAATTCCGTTACTCAGGAAGACTCCAACCGGACGGGAAGTATGTCAACCATCATTTCCGATAACACCGTAAGGACAACCAATATGACGGTGGAAGGTTTTAACTCTACTAATGAATATTGGGCAACTTGCGGCGATGGTAGGTGCTGTCCGCCCGAGACAGAAGCTACTTGTGGGGCTGATTGTCCAGGTGCATGTTAGTAAGAATTAAAAATAAAAAGAAGAATGGGAAGAAGGGGACAGTCCCCAAATGGGGACTGTCCCCTTCAAATGCTTCAAATGCCCAGAGTTTAGCCGAGTATGTTTTAATCGTGGCGCTGGTCATCTCCGCGGTTATTGCGATGCAGGTCTATGTCCAGCGGGGCCTGCAGGCGCGTTATCGCGACGCCTCGCGGATGCTGATTGACAAAATGCGTGATTCCGGCGCGGACGCCGATTATCAATACGAGCCTTATTATGTCAACTCGGAATTTACTGTAGAGCAAGACTCAAGCCGGCAGGAAAATCTTATGAGCCGGCCCAGAGCAAGATTAATACGCAATATCGATGAGACTACGAACAAAACCGGGACGCAATACATATTATCCGGTCAAGAGGCGGATTAGCGCGGTAAATGCTGCGTGCCGGAGAGGCCAAAGCATTATGGAATACGCAGTGATTATCGGCATAGTTATAACTGCTCTGGCCATAATGCAGGTCTATATGAAACGGGGCATTCAGGCGGCCACCAAGGCGGCTGCCGATGAGCTGAGCCTGCAGAGTATCACAGAGAGGATAGATTTGAAAAAGGGTGGCTATTTAATCGGTAGTAATGCTCACACCGAAACCGACGGCAGCCGCCGCTTTTATTTTGGGGTGGGTGGAGATACCTTGAAAGACACCGAAATCCACACCCAGGAAGATACCAATGTTACTAGTAACGCGGTTTATAATCAAGATTTATGATAAATGGTTAAAAAACCGGAAAATTTAAACGCCCAGACCACTTTGGAATATGCGGTGATGATTATTTTGGTGGCAATCACCTTGATTGCCACCCAAGTCTATATCAAGCGGGCAATACAGGGTAGATGGAAGCAGTCCGCGGATACTATCGGTGAGCAGTATGATTATGACCGGACGAGGGGCACTACCACCATTACTTATGAGAGCGATACTCTTTCTAATACTACATTAGAAGTTGACCCGACAACCGGCGAGGGTTGGTTGCAGCGTAAGGATGATACTACTTACAATGAGACCAGGACCGTAGACGAAGAGATACCCGGGAGCAGTTAAAGGAAAATGGCAGATTTAAGACAGAAAAAAGAGTTGGATAAGCAAGGCCAGACCGCCAGCGAGCTGGCGATTTTTGGGGCGATTCTGGTGTTTGTAATCGGGGCGCTGGTTTCTTACAGTTTATTGTTTAATTACTCCCAGAAGTTGCAAATGATGGCCTTCCGTCAGGCGTTAAAAGAGTCTCATGCAATTGATGGGATGTCCGCATCCCTCATTATTCCTTTATCCCGGCGTACTGCCTCGGTGGTAGTTATTGAAGACCGCCTAATGCCAGAGTTAAGCAGCGCTTTTGGTATTGGAACGCGTAGCGCCGCAGTTGGCTCAGCGACAGTAAGCTATAACCGTCATTTATATTCGCAGCCTACATATGGCGACTCCGCCGATTTACCGAGAGTCGACTTTTTTATTAATGGGCAGCTCTTTTCCTTTACTACCGCCGGCTATAAAGCCTTTGATTGCAATGCGTTTATATCCAACCGATGCCCAGATGGGGGAGCAACACCGCGGATTAAAGTGTTTAAAGGGTCTTACGAGTACAGTTATGGAACTTGTCCCAGCCCCAGCGAGCAGCAGCGTGGGACTTGTCAATATAGATGGAAATGGTTTACGCCACCCGATATGTGTATTGCCAAGCCTCCAACTTGCGAGCCGGTTAATTCTGAAATGGATATTGATTGCGACACTAAAGAGGAGCTCATATTCCATTGCGCCTCTGAATGCGAACCCGATGGCGAGTTTACAAGTTATTTTTGTAACGAGCTCCATGCCCTTGATTTTCAAGAAGGAGAAATCGACCTTACGATAAATGACCGTGATAGGTACAACGAGAGTGGTAATTATAATTATCTGAACCAGGGTTTATTATCAGAAGGTAGCTCCCGTTCTGAGGTATCCGGTAGGTTAAAAAAAAGCGAAGACACCCGTCAGATAACTACTGTTGTCACCACCCCTAAGGCTACGGACATTATTACCCGAATTATCCAGCTTAATCCCAACTATCCCGGTAGCTGGGAAGGGGTAAGCGGGCAGGCGGATATTACTTGTGCGACGACCGCCGGCGACGCCGTAAGCTGTTGCGAAAGCGGCGACAATATAAACAGCACCTGTTTTGATACTACTACTAAGAGATTTTATGTGAGAAGCAATTTAAAGACGGATAAGCCGCCTCAAGTTTGGACGGTTAACAAATGATGAAAAAAAGAGGGCAGACTTCTTTGGAATTTACCTTGTGCTTTGTGGTGATAATTTTGCTGTTTATCGCCGCATTCAAGATTTTTGTCTGGTCGGGAAAGACCTTGGTGGGAAGGCAAAACGCCTTTGAGGCCACGCAGACCTACTCTGACCCGGCAGTGGATTTTTATACGCCGGAGTCGCTGAACTTGACGATTACTATCGCACCGCGGCCCAGCGCCGGGCCTCCCCCGCCAGAGCCAACGCCTCCGCCGGCGCAAGGGTTCTGGATAGAGGATACCGATGAGGCTTTGCCAGTGTCGAATTGTGTAGGATATCCGCTAAGTCCTCCGCAGGGTACTTGTGATGTGGGAGATACCGCGACTTACTGCGAACCTTATACTCCTGTTGCTCCCAGCAACGGCGGCATTCTCCATTATTATAATTGCGAATTGGAGTAAATCTATGAATTTATTCTTCCAAAAACTAAAACACGGTAAAATCTCCGGTCAGGTCGTGGTGCTGATGGTGCTGTTAATTGCCGCCATTGTGGTTTTTATTGCCATTACCATAAACTTGGGCAAGGTGGCGCAGTTAAAGGCGGCGATTTCTTTGGCAGCCCAGGCCGCAGCCATTGATACTGCTTCGCAAATTGGCAGCTATGCTTATGGCTTAGTTCAGAAGGCCTTGGATGGGTACGAGTGGAACTGCGAGGCTTCAGACTGGGTTCTAAAGATAGCAGGCTATGTCCTTGCTTTTGTTCTTGTGCTTACTGGCAATATCCCAGCTGCGGCGAAGGTGTTGGAATTACTGATAGTTCTCGGATCGGTTACAATGGATACAATTAATACCCGGGAAAACATTCGGGATGTCCGCACTGCTTTTAATAAACAATATGCACAGATGACCGCGAGCCAACGGTTTACCGAAATTGCCTTAACTACCGCCCTTTTTGCAGCGGTGACTGACCCTATAGAAGTCACCGACATAGAGGATATAGATATGGATGTGATGAGGACTGATAAGATAAGCCGGGCCCTTTTTTTGTATCAAACGGAGAGGTTAGATTTACTGCTGAGCCGTTTACAGCTTTTGAGAATAGAGATTTATGGGGATAACGAGTCGTTTTTTGTGGATTGTGCGGTGGATGGTTTTGCCGAGAAGTGGGCAAATTTTCTTTATTATTTGGGCTATGAGCAATTGCCGTCATTTTACCCCTGCCGTCAGCGGGATCCGGACCCGCAAGTCGGAGAATATGAGTTTACTTATGAATTGCCTTGTCCTCCTTCAGCTGGCGAGGAGAGTTTTCTGACCACCTTAGGAGAAGACGGCGGCAGCCGGAATGCCTCCTCCGGCCTCTACCAGTTATTTTATGACATTGAGTATAACTGGGGATATGATGCCAACCGCAATAACCGGGAGGAAAATGACTTGTGGGATTTTCATAATTTATGGCGCAGTATCTATCAACCCTGTTGGTACAGCGAGCACGCCCTGAAAGAATGCGCAGCTTCTACTCTCTATTGCCGGGAGCCTGACGCCAGCGCGCTCGGCTTGGATGAATGGCATTGTTTTGACCCCGGCAGCATCGCTTATGGCGACGAAGTGGATGATATGCGGGAGAGTATGCTGGATTTTCTTTTTTGGTCATTTTATGTAATTTGGAGCGAAGACAGCTGTTATCCCACCAACGATTTGGTATCAGGAATTGAAAACTGGCTTTTTGTTCTCTATTCACTGGACAATCCCGATAACTGGTATAATACTTTACATAACTGGGAGAGCGCTCTGGGGCATATGTACGATGTCTTGCACGATGTGCGCAGGTGGATAACTCCTATGAGATCGCAGTGCGCTGTTTTTGACGAGAGTGGTAATTGTTTGGAAACCTGGGAAAGCCGCTATGCCCGCGTGGACGCGGCAATGGATGAAGTCAGAGATGCCGAAAAAACCGTTGCCAATTTCAGGGCAGAAATAAAATCCTTTGCGGAGACTATAAGGCCGCTTCTGGTTTTTCCTAATAGCATAACCTATAGCTGGAAAGATGGGCTTGGCTGGCATCATGTATACGCTCAAGTGAATTTTTCTAAAATGTTTAGTAGAGACCCCTTCCCGAGGATAGAAAAAAAGACCGGGACATTCAGGAACTGTTATGTGCTGGAACCTGAGTATTGCGGTAAAAGAGGCGCTGGCGCA
>JBMONJ010000090.1:10613-11254 GCA_049324655.1 Candidatus Omnitrophota bacterium
ATGAGAGCGGTTCGCCGTTAAGATGTGCCTCCGGGAAACCTTTATGGCGATTTCTTTTCTTTAATCCCCGGCAGGGAGAGGACAGCGGCTCGTTTAACTGTGGTAGCGGTAACGATGCTGGTTATGAGTGCTTTGGCGCGAAGCGGGCCTTATTACATGGCATAAAAAGCGAAGCTTGCGCAGAGTGGGGGCCAAAAGAAACTTACATAACCTTAATCCCTTGTAGCCGATACGGAAGATGCGACTAAAGGGAGCCTCGTGGTCACGAATTAGCGTTAAGAAATATAGAGTGAGAAGGAGAGAGTATGCGCAAGTTCGTCGAGGGCAGAAAGAACTCTTTAGCCCAGAGCCTGATTGAATACACGATGATAATCGCCTTGGTTGCCGGGGCGATTATCGCCATGCACCGCTATGTCTTTCGCGGGGTCTTTGCGGGTATAAAAGGCTGGGAGCTCCAGATTAACGACTCAATTAATGAGGAATTTCCTCTTGAGCCCACCGACATCGGCGGCGGGGAAGTTGGGTGGACTTGGCGGCGCTCTACAGGCACGGGAGAAGGTGCGTGCGCGAGGATTCCGGGTTATAGGATATGTCGTAGTCCACTACCAGTAGAAGGCGAGCCTTGTACTAACCACGGGTAT
>JBMONJ010000091.1:0-11035 GCA_049324655.1 Candidatus Omnitrophota bacterium
AAAGGCCACGATACCGACATTGAAACCGCTTACCACGAGGATATGCACAGTGCCGGTCTTTACCATTGCTTCATTAAGGAATTGCGGCACGGATTTTCTTTCTCCCAAAATCATCGCGTTTAACACGCTGGCGGGAATAGGAGAAAGGTTTTGGTTGATGACCGTCTCTATCTTTTCTTTAAACCGGAATGAGAAACCTAACAGCGGGTTGCCGCAATTTTCCTTTAAATCCCGCACCTCTCCCGTTTTGCCAACACTCATCAGGCAATAGATTTGTTTTCTGGCCAGATAATCGCGATAACCTAAACGGATAGACAAAGGAAAATTGAACGGGCGTAACAGTTTACCCTTTAGCAACAGGAGTTGGCCGTATTTAAAATTATAACTGCCGGATGCCTTAACTAACACCCTGCCGCAAACCTTTTTGCTGCGGCCGTCGGGAAAGATAAGCTGCCGGCAGTAAAACAAAAATTCGGTGCGGCCCTTATTTACCCGCGGCTCATTAGCGATCACCCCTTTAAGCTGAATCGGGCCAGAGATAAAAGGAAGTTGTTTTATAATATGATTGGGCGCCGCCTCTTGCACATTTCTCATTGTGGCGGCGCCCAAGAAAAAAACCGTCAGGCAAAGACAAATGGTAAATTCCCAACGGTGTTTAATCGCCGACAAACTTAAAACAGCAAATGCGGTGCTGAGGATAAAAAATACGGCGAAGGAAACTGCGGCGGCAAAAACCGAAAACCAAATGCCGGAGCAAAAAACCATACACAAAACCACCAGCGGCCTTTTCATGGGGTAAAAGAAAAACTCCCGCCATTTTTAAGGAAAAAATCCACGGCCAATCCCAACAAAACTGCCGCAGCCAAAAACCACAACACCATTCTTTCCTGACGGGTGAGGTGAAACATCAATTCTAAGCCTGAAGGATTTTGACGCGCAGTAAGACGGTGAGTTGCTTAGATTATTAAGATTTGCGTTGGACGGATGAAACTAACGGAAGACTAAGAACGTGCATCAGAAGGCGGAGATGAAGACGTAGCAGGTTTACTTCTTTTAAGATTCAAAAGCGCCAAAGCGATGACCGTTATGGCGTCTATCAAAATAATCAATCCGCCTACTGGAATTTTCAGAATAAGTAAAATCGTACCCGCAACCATCGCAGCAAAAACCACCACAAAAGCAAGAAACATCCCTATTTTTGCCTGAAAAGTTTCAGAAAATACAATCCTTCGTTCCATTTCTTGCCTATGCGCCGCTTGTCTCTCGGCCATTGCAATAATACGGTCAGCGGCTCCCGGCATAATCCTTTCATATCCAGCAAGAACCTCCGGCGGAGGGATAGGGCCGCAAAAACCCATCATTTCTGTTTGTTGGAGAATTACCGGCCTATTTTTCTTCGCAGAAGGTTGTGATTCTTGGGGATTTTGCGGAACTGGAATTGCGTCTGGAGACATTATTTACCTATTTCCTTTTGAAATGCATTTACAGAAGAAAGCATGTCTCTTCCGACCATATACCAATCGCTAAAAATACTAACTGAATCTTTGAATGTCGGATCAACGCAAGAGCGAAATGATACGATAAAATCTGTAGGGTAGGTAGGATATAGACTAAGGGAAGAAGCTGAGCCAACTATAAAACCACTACGGTATTCCATATATTCAGGATGCCCCCACTTATCTATATTATGTTTCTCAGCAACTAATCTATCCATATTATTTACCTTAGTTGTTAGTATACTTCAAAAATTCAAAGGTAGCAACTTTTATATTACGACAAACCCGTGGCAATTCTTGCCCTGCGGCAACAATTGTAGTGTAAAAATTGGGGCTTCGGTTTGGTAAGACGGCATTTGTTGGCTTTTCTACGAAACCGACCAGCGAAACCTTTTTCCGACGATACTTAACCGTAACCCAATTACGCAACCAATCCGCAGATAACATCCGCGAAAATCCGCGCTGGAAGAAATCCGCAGTAATCCGCGTTTAAATCACAATATTTACCAACTTATTAGCCACAACAATGAAACGCTTGATGTCCTGCCCGGAAAGGCACTCGCTGATTTTCTTATCCGAGAGTACCAGTTGCTTTAGTTTTGCTTCCGGCATATCGGTTTCTACTTCTATTTTAGAGCGCACCCTGCCGTTTATCTGAATCACCACGGTAACCGTATCCTGCTTAATGGCTGTGGGATCAAATTGCGGCCAGCGCGCATTCATCACGCTGTCTCTTTTGCCCATTATCCGCCACATCTCTTCAGCCAAATGGGGAATAAACGGCGACAAAAGCAAAATCGCGGTCTCGACGGCGCAGCGGGTATCGCCTTCTTTGGTGGCGTAAATCTCATTGACCAGTTCCATTATTGCGCTGATTGCCGTGTTAAACTGAAACCGTTCCGCAATATCTTCGGTGACTTTTTTTATGGTAAGGTGCATCCGCATATTTAAAGCGGCAGGCATAGGATTTGAGTCTTCCTTAAAATCTTCCACCATTCTTAACACGCGGTTGACAAACCTCCACGACCCTTCAATGGCATCGGTGTTCCATTCTAACTGGTCTTCCGGAGGCGCGGCAAAAAGAATAAACAAACGCAGCGTATCCGCGCCGAAACGCTGGATAATCTCGTCGGGGTCAACCACATTGCCCTTGGACTTGGACATTACCTCGCCGTTCTTTAAAACCATACCCTGCGTTAAGAGCCGCTTAAAAGGCTCTTTGAAATCCAGTAATTTTAAATCGCGCAAAAACTTGGTAAAGAAACGGGAATACAAAAGATGCAGGACGGCGTGCTCAATGCCGCCGATATATTGGTCAACCGGCATCCAATATGCTACCGCTTTGGGATCAAAGGGAAGCTTTTTATTTTGTGCAGAGCAGAATCTTAAGAAATACCATGAGGAATCAAAGAAGGTAGCCATAGTATCGGTTTCCCGTCGGGCAGGCTGTTGGCATTTGGGGCAAGTGGTTTCGACAAAGGATGGGACTTTGGAAAGGGGGCTGCCGCCCACACCGGTTATCTCAACCTTGGGCGGCAGCCCCACTGGCAAATCCTCTTCGGGAACCGCAACCACCCCGCAGCTTTGACAATAAATTATCGGTATGGGCGTGCCCCAATAACGCTGCCGGGAAATCAACCAGTCGCGCAAACGCCAATGAATGGTTTTTTTGCCAATCTTTTTTTCCTCCATCCACTCGGCAATTTTCTCCTTGGCCTCGACATTAGACATCCCGGTAAACTGGCCGGAATTCACCTGCGCCCCATCGCCTTCGTACGCCTCTTTCAACTCTTCGGGTGTCTTGGCGTCTTGGTGTCTTGGTGTATGAATCACAATTCTCATCGGCAACTTATGTTCCTTGGCAAAAAGGAAATCCCGCTGGTCGTGAGCCGGCACGGCCATAATCGCTCCAGTTCCGTATTCCATTAACACATAATCAGCGACCCAAATCGGTATTTCCTCGTCATTCACCGGATTAATGGCGTAACAGCCGGTAAAAACTCCTTCTTTCTTAACCTCTGCGGCAGCGCGCACAATCTTATCTTCCTTGCTAACCTTGTCAATAAACTCCAAAACTGTTTTTTCCGTGGGCAAGCCCTTGATAATCTTTTTAACCAACGGATGCTCTGGCGCCAAAACCAAATAGGTTGCGCCAAAAATCGTATCCTGCCTAGTAGTAAAAACCAGGATTATCTCCTCGCGGCCTTTAAGGCGAAAATATATTTCTACGCCAAAACTTTTGCCTAACCAATTCTCCTGCATTGTCAAAACCCGCTTGGGCCAGTATTCCAAAAGTTTCAAATCATTCAGCAGCTCCTCGGCATAGGCAGTGATTTTTAAAAACCACTGCTCTAAGTCCTTTTCCAAAACCGCGCTCGAACATCTCCAGCATTTTCCGGCAATGACTTCCTCGTCGGCCAAGGTGGTTTCGCAGTCCGGACACCAGTTTACTGCCGAGGCCTTTTTGTAGGCCAAACTTTTTTCAAACATCTTAAGGAATATCCATTGATTCCAGCGATAGTATTCCGGCTCGCAAGTGGAAATTTCGCGTTCCCAGTCATAAGAAAAACCCATCCTTCTCATTTCCTCGCGCATCAGCTCAATGCAGTTTCGCGTCCAGCCGGCCGGCTCAACTTGATTTTTAATCGCCGCATTTTCCGCCGGCTGGCCAAAGGCGTCAAAGCCCATTGGGTGCAGGACATTGTACCCCTGCATCCGCTTAAAACGGGCCAGACAGTCGGCAATAGTGTAATTGCGCACATGGCCGATGTGGATTTTCCCCGACGGGTAAGGGAACATCTCCAGACAGTAATACTTTGGCTTATCCGACTTAATCTCGGCCTTGAAGATTTTCTCTTCCTGCCAGAACCTCTGCCACTTCGCTTCTATTCGTTTGAAGTCATACATAAGTTTATGGGCTATTTTAGCAATACCGACTGTAAAAGTCAATCTTGCCGCCAAACCGCTCCTCGGCTATAATGCAGATATGCGACACATAAAAAATCTGTTTCTTCCCCTTGCCTTATTTTTATTTGCCTTCATTTTAAGACTGGAATTTATCAGCCGCGGACCTTTCAATGAAGATGCCTTGCGGCTGGCCGTCAATGCTCAAAAGACCCTCGATACCTTAAGGCTGCATTATATACAAACCCCGGGATCACCGCTAACCGTGATTATCGCGGCAATCAATATTGCTATATCTAGGTTTTTTTCTATAAACGATTCGGTATTGGTAGTCAATTTTATGTCGGTGTATTTCGGTGCCTTGGCGGTTTTAATGTTATATCTGTCGGTTAAGGAGCTTCTTAATGAATTATCAGCGGTATTTAGCGCGTTATTCTTTACTGTGCTGCCACCCTACTTTTCCGCATCTTTATTCGGAAAGGACCACACCCTTTCAATTTTCTTGGCGTTACTAAGTATTTATACTCTCGCAAAATACCTCAATAATGAACGGACTAGGTTATTGCTCGGCTCCGGTCTTGCGCTGGGGCTATGTGGCTCGGTGCGCCCCGCCGACTCCCTGATCATAACGGCGGTTATCCCATTGTTGCTGATGCATACGTGGGAAAGAAAAAACCGGGACCTTTCAGCGCTAAAGTGCGCCATTAAAAACTGCACCCTGTTCACTATGGCCTTCTTGCTTCCCTTATTATTATTTTATTTGCCTTATCTGACACAGGGCGGAGCCGCAAAGATTATGTCCGCCGTAAATTCCATAGAGCGCGCCAAATTCTTGGGACTATTCTCTCAAACCTTACCCCTTGCCATCGCCTATACATTCGAAAGCTTCACAATTCCCGGAGTGGCTATGTCTTTGGCCGGCTTATATATACTTTTCTTGAGAAATAGGAGGTTCTGCTTATTCCTATTAATTTGGTTTCTGGTACTATTCTTCTACCACGGCAATCTTAGCGTAGTCAGCCACCGGCTGATGATTGCGGCCTTTGTGCCACTGGTGATCGGCCTTGGATATTGCTTCTGCGCTCTGGCGCAAATGAGCGGACTGACCAAGCTGGTAGCATTACTACTCTTTTTTACTATCCTGCTTTGGCTTTTTTATAATCTGCTTCCTGCTGTTGACTTTCGCCATCGCTATAATCTGCAAGGCGACTTTGGCAGGTGGGTAGCCAGCAGGACTGAAGAAAAGGCCCTGATAATGGCAATGGACGAGAGTATCTTCATTGAATATTACGCCCACCGAAAGACCCTTAATTATCCTGAATTACCGATTACCTGCGACGAAAAAGTGGCGGAGGAATTTATCCATAAGTATATCCGCGCGAATTTAAGAAAAGATATCCCGGTATATGTCACTTCCGCTGGCTTGGCCTATGACCTGGCATACTGCGGCACCCTTTCCCGTCTCTTGAAGCAAGATTTCATCATTGAGCTTGTGGGCTGCCGGATCAATGAAGACTGGCATCATTCTTGTCTTAAACTTGGACTGTATAAAGACTGCCTGTGGCGCATACGCGAAAAACCGTAATCTTGGAGCCGGGGTTGACAAGGCAAGTGGCGGATGTTATAGTTAACGGGAAAATGACGAGTTCTCGCCTTTAAAAATTTTCCGTGGAGAACAACAAGTCGAAAAAGATTAAAGCCATTGGATTACGCAGAAAAGGATTTTCTCTGTCAGAGATATGCTATAAACTCAATATTCCAAAGAGTACGGTTCAAGGATGGACAAGAAATATTCGGTTGACTGAACCGCAAAAAATAAGGATAAAAGAGAAAATAAGCGCCGGTGGCTTTAAAGGCAGAAACCGAGCAAGAAGGGTCCTGCGATATAGAAAAGAACTTTGGAAGAAAGATATCTATAGTAAAGCAATTCAGTATATTAAGGATATTTATAACGACTCGCGAATAGGAAAATTAATTTGTGGAATTTTGTATTTATGCGAAGGTTCAAAATACCCATCGTCGAGACAACTGGTCTTTTCCAATTCTGACCCGCGTATAATTGAATTGTTTCTGAAACTGCTCAGAGAGAATTTTAAAGTCGACGAAAATAGATTCAGATGCATGATTACACATAGGTGGGATCAGAAAGGCGAGGATTTAAATAGATATTGGTCAAGGAAGACTAATATCCCTCTTCGACAGTTTTATAGAAGTTACGGCGACAAGAGAACAAAGGGTTCTGCAACAAAAAGAAATGACTATAAAGGAATTTGCGCGGTTAAATATTTCAATACAAATATCCAATTTGAATTACAGTCTATAGGAGAAGCTATACTTTAGCGGGGCCGTGGTGCAGTTGGGAGCACGCAACACTGGCAGTGTTGAGGTCACGGGTTCGAATCCCGTCGGCTCCATTCTTTTTCGCCCTTTTACAGACTTATGCCCAAACCCAAAGGCATCTGGTTTTTCGGTTTTACGGAAATCTCCATCGGCGCTATAACTTTGTCGTCGGTAATAACCAGTCTGATGCTGGGTCAATCGCAAAAGCCCCTTAATGTTCTATTCTTTGTAATTTCAACGGCAATCATTTCGCTTTTCTTGGGCGTAGGAATACTTTTGCGCAAAATCCACAGCCTGCATATGCTTTTGTTCTTTGCCGCAATGATCATTTTAAGCAAGGTGCTTATCTTCGCCAAAATTATCAGCCTGCACGGCGCGCTGGAGACCGCGGTGCCGGAGCCCATAAAAAATATTATTTCTCTCGGGTATCACTCTTTAGTCATCCTCTATTTCAGCTCCCACCAAGTCCGGCTGAATTTTAATTGAACCATTGACCGGCCAGCCGATAAAATATAAAATATAACCAGCCGTTAACTTTGCCGAGGTGGCGGAACTGGCAGACGCGCTGGTCTCACGAAGCGAGCTTTAGCGAGCGGAGTCCCGAGCGGTCACGCGAGGGAAAAACCAACAGAGTAACAAACTTTGCCGAGGTGGCGGAACTGGCAGACGCGCTGGTCTCAAAAACCAGTGATCGTAAGGTCATGAGGGTTCAACTCCCTCCCTCGGCACCACGTTTCAAATGCAACGACGCAAACGGGTAAAGGTAATAATCGGACAAAAGCCGCAAACCCGGCTAAGACAGGCCGCCCTGATTCTTGCGGCTACTCTGCTTCTCTTGGGTATAAGCGATTTTTTGGGATTTAGCTCTTTGGAAGAAAGGTATCTGCGCCCAAGGAAAAAGGGGACAGCATTATCTGCCAGCGCTGCCAAATCTTCCCGCCGCCTGACTTATGAAGATTATCTGCGTATGGAGAGTAAGCGTCCGAAGGTCGAAGCAGAAAAACAGCGGATTTTAAACCGCAGCCTATACTTTACCCTTGCCGGGGTAATCCTTTTTATTATCACCATCTTATTTTTATAAAACCATGCTTAAGAAAATAATAATTTTGTTGATAATCCTCTTCTTCTATGTGTTTATGAAAAGCGATACGCTGGAACAAAAACAGTTTAAGGAAGAGCGCGAGGGCGTGGAATATTTAAGGACCACCTACCGTCTGAATTGGAATAATTTCGGGGATTATCTTCAGGATACTTACGATACGGCAATAAAAAAGCTGCAGAAATTAAGGCGATAGACAAAAACGCAGCTGGCCGCAGGCAGCTTGGATGTCCGCGCCGCGCGGCTTACGCAGGGTAAGGTGCACGCCGGCATTAAACAACTGGTCTTGAAAAAAAAGCGCGGTAAGTTTTTCCGGTGTGGCAAAAGAAATTCCCTTTATCGGATTGTAGGGAATCAAATTCATCTTGCAATCCCAGCCCTTCATTAATCCCGCCAGATTCTTGGCATCTTCCGGGCCGCAATTCAAATCCTTTATCAAGAGGTATTCAAAGGTTACCTGACGCTTGGTGGCTGCGGCATAATCCCGGCAGGCCTTAATTAATTTTTCTAACGGGTATTTTTTATTGACCGGCATCAGCCGGTTACGCTTCTGATTATCCGCGGCGTGAAGGGAAACTGAAAGCTCGATTTGCAGCCCCTCCCGGCTAAGTCTTGCTATGGCCGGGATTACCCCGCAGGTGGAAATGGTTATCCGGCGCGCGGCAAGGCCTAAACCATCTTTTGAGTTAATGAGCCTTGCCGCGCGCAAGACATTCTCATAATTATCCAGCGGCTCGCCCACGCCCATAAAAACGATATGGGTTATTTTTTGGGGCGCGATGAGTTTATTTAAAACCAAAAGCTGACCGAGGATTTCGGCAGTCGTCAAATTCCTCTGCCAACCTGAAGCGCCGCTTAGACAGAATGCGCATTTGAATTTACAGCCCGCCTGCGAAGAAATGCAGGCAGTATTTCTTTTCTCCGTCGGAATTATCACGCTTTCGATGGCGCAGTCGTCGGCAATCCGGAATAAAAACTTGCGCGTGCCATCCTTAGAAAGCTCCTTTTTAATGAGCTGAGGCGTCATTAAAGAAAATTGCTGCACCAAGCGCGCGCGCAGCCTTACCGGCAAATCCGACATCCCAGAAAAATCCCCGCACCCGCGCTTATAGACCCACGAAAAAATCTGCCGGGCATGATAGCCGGGAAAATTATTTTCTTTTAGCCATTCTTCCAAATCGGCAAGCGATAAATCTTTTAGGTCAGACTTTATCGCCGGCGAGGTTGCGGGCAAAACAGACAACAGTAGTCTCCGGTTTTGGTTTTAAGTAATCGAAGTAAGAAATGCGGCGGGAAAATATCGGCTTAAATCCTATTCTTTGGAAAAATGACTGCCCTCCGGGAGAAAAGCTGTAAAGATGCAGACCATTTACGCCTTCGGCTTTTAAATATTCCAGATACCGCTCTATCAATTTTAATCCAATTCCCTGCTTGCGAAATCCCTCCCGGATATTAATATGCAGATGGGCGGGGAAGGCTTTAAGACAGTCGGGCCGGCGTAACTCGCCCTTTAAAAGACTCTTTACGCCGGCCCAAAAAAACCGCAGGTTCTTTATGCGCAAAATTGCCGGGCTAAAAATCAAACGCACTACCACGACAGGAAGGATATGCTGCGAAAAAATTCGTTTATATTGCCGGGTATCTTTGCATCCGGCAAGATACCCGACAACTTCTTTATCGGCCTGCGCCACAAACAAGGACTGCGGCTCAAAGTCGGTGTAATAAGAAATTGCCAAGTCAACAAAGGCGCGCCGGTCAGTAAAAAAATGCTCAACCGGCGCGCCCATAAACGCCGTATCCGCACAGATTTCTCTGACCGCCTCTTTATCTTCTGGCGTGAAATTTCGGATGATTATTTCCGCCGGCGGTAGAGCCATTTACTTGATTTCGATTACCCTCCACGACGCGGCTTCGGAAGATACGCCACGCGCCGAGGCATATACGCTGGTAAGGATGGACTGCGGGTTATTGAGCATTGCCAGAGGAATGGCCACGGTTATAATCTTACCGTCAGTTTGATGATAAACCCCTTCAGGCTTTATTACCGTACGCTTGTCAGAGACCTTGACGGTATCGCCCATAATCTTGACCCTGAGCTTGGGCATATCCCTAAAGACCAGGCTGTCTTTGTAGCCAAAAAAGAAAAATAAAATATCAGTCATCAGCGGCTGCTTATTCAAGGTAAGTTTGATAAATATTTTCCCGTCCTTTAAGGCGTAATCAATTTGGGAGTTACCGCCGGCGCCCGGATCTTCTTCCATATCTTCCTTATTTGCTTCTTCCCACAATAAATCCGGATGGCCAGTCCATACCGGTTGGTCTTTTAAAGAGGCCTCGCGCAAAACAATATTGTCGAAGTTGCCAAAGAGTTCGTTCTTTCTGATAAAGGACAAAAGATAAAAGGCGCTGGAATTGGTCTGACTCTTATAGGCGAGAATCGCTTGGTGTTTTTTGTCTAACTCCTCCTCGCTTAAAGGAGAAACCTGCCAGGGTATTTGCGCATCCTGCATATTCTTGGGCGGCTCAAGTCCCAATTGCGGATGGAAATGGCGCGGCAGAGGCCAGCCCCGATGATGAACCAAATAGGAATAGACTTTCAAATGAGGATCGAGCTGTTTGCGCAAATCCCACAAGGCTACCTGCAGAAAAAGCGCCAAGGCCCGGTGGTCGGAATTAGTGTCCGCCATATGGGAGACAAAAATCTTATTGGGCTTATAACGTCTTATCACTTCCTCCAAATCATAAAGAATACTCTCGCCGATATACGGCTTGCCATAGGAAAAATCCTCCTTGTAGGGCACGGCAGATACCCGCGTTAAAAGGCTTTTAAACGGCCGGGGGGAATTCCAGTAATTTTTGAATATCGCCATAGTCCCGAAGTCGGGGTAGCCTAAAAATATCAATTTGTCCCGCGGCAGGCCCAAGATGCGCATGGCCTCAATAGATTCCTTGCGCCGCACCTCGCCCATATGCAGGTATTCGCCTTTTCTAAAGACCAGGCGTTTTTCATAGACGATAAAAGCCAGTTGATTGGAGTCGCCATTGGTTAAAAAGACGATGTTAAGGGCTGCGCCGGCCTTCAAGGCCTTCTGGATTATGCCGGCGCAGCCCAACGCCTCATCATCCGGATGCGGGGCCAAAATAAGGATGCGGTCGTGTTTTGTTTTAGCGGGAAAATACATAGCCAACGCCCCTG
>JBMONJ010000092.1:0-10541 GCA_049324655.1 Candidatus Omnitrophota bacterium
CGGCGCTGTGGAATTTCTTATTTGTTGTCTTTCAATTGAGAACGATGTGATTGCGCCGACTACCAATTACGATAATGCCGACCCCGATTGTGATTTGGATTATGTGCCCAACCACAGCCGCAAAATGAAAGTCAATACCGCCTTGTCCAATTCCTTGGGCTTTGGCGGTCATAACGCCACCCTCATCGCCAAGAAATTCATCGCCTAACCATGAATCACACCATAACCGAGAAAATCTTAAGCGCCCACTGTGATAAAGGCAAAGGTTTACATCCTGGAGAATTTATCCTTGCCGCAGTGGATTTGACCTTGGCTAATGACATTACTGCTCCTTTGGCCATTGACGAATTCGAGAAGCTGGGGTTGCGCAAGGTTTTTGATCCGGACAAGATTGTTTTGGTCCCGGATCATTTTACCCCGGCCAAGGATTTGATAAGCGCCAACGCGGTAAAAAAAGTCCGCGATTTTGCTGCCAAATTCAAGATTAAGAATTATTTTGAAGTTGGTCGGATGGGCATTGAACATGCCTTGCTTCCGGAGACGGGGATGATCGCGCCCGGAGATTTGATTATCGGCGCAGACTCGCATACCTGCACTTATGGCGCTTTAGGCGCCTTTGCCACGGGCGTGGGCTCGACAGACTTAGCTGCCAGCTGGGTCACGGGCAAGGTTTGGTTTAAGGTACCGGAGTCAATAAAATTTGTCTTTAAAGGAAAATTAAATAAATGGGTAAGTGGCAAGGACCTTATCCTTTTTACCATTGGCGATATCGGCGTAGATGGCGCGCTGTATAAGGCAATGGAATTTACCGGCCCGGCGATTGATAGTCTGGATATGGACAGCCGTTTTACGATGTGTAATATGGCGATTGAGGCCGGAGGCAAGTCAGGCGTTATCGCTTCCGATGAGAAAACCTTTGCTTATCTTGCGGCGACCCCGCGTTATCAAAGACTTGCCGCAAATAAAAAGACTTGGCAACTGCAGATTGAGAAATGGAGTCGTTTTAAAAGCGATAAGGGCTGCGAATATTCTCAAATAAAGGAATACATAATGAGCGGTCTTGAGCCGCAGGTGGCCTGTCCGCATTTGCCCAGCAATGTAAAGCCGGTAAGCAAGTTGAAAAATATTGCCGTAGATCAGGTGGTCATTGGTTCCTGTACCAACGGACGCATTTCGGATTTACGAGTTGCGGCGAAAATTCTTGAAGGAAAAAAAATCCATCTCAAGGTTAGACTCATAGTGATTCCAGCAACACAGGATATTTATCTGGCTTGCGTTAAAGAGGGGCTGGCAGAAATTTTTGTTAAAGCCGGCGGTGTTTTTTCTACGCCGACTTGCGGGCCGTGTTTAGGCGGTCATTGCGGAATTCTCGCCGACGGGGAAGTGGCACTTGCCACCACCAACCGTAATTTCATCGGCCGGATGGGCAGCCCGAAGGGCTTTGTCTATCTCTCCAATCCGGCAGTGGCTGCAGCAAGCAGTATCAAAGGAAAGATTTGCCATCCAGAAGAAATAATTTAGAAATAATTTAGTTGACAAACGACAAAAAATAAAGATAATGATTCTACTTCGTATAACCAACGAGAAGAAAATGGTAAATACTTCGTAGAATAATTCTCCGAAGCCCTTACCATAGTTTAACTGTGTTAGGGCGAAGGAGAAGAGTGAACTATGAAAAAGAAGCCGCAAATAACTAAGACTGTCAAAAGTAGATTTACCGCCAAAGACTTGTCTTTATTTAAGAAGTCGTTGGTTGACCTTAAGGCAGAGCTTGCCGATCAGCTCCAGCATATCTACGACAACACCTTAAAGAAATCCCAAAAGGATGCTTCGGGAGATATCTCCGGTTATACTCTGCATATGGCGGATGTGGCGACTGATAATTACGACCGGGAGTTTTCTCTGGGGTTGGCTTCCTATGACCGGCAGGTCCTTTTGGAGATCGAGGATGCCTTAAAAAAAATAGAAGAGAAAACCTTTGGCCTGTGTGAACTTTGCCATAAACCCATCACCAAGACCCGTCTGAAGGCCATTCCTTATGTCCGCAACTGCCTGAAGTGCCAGCAGGACCGCGAAAAAAAATGAGAGGTAAGCTCCCGCTTGCCGTCTTGATCAGCCTGTTAACGCTGGCGGCAGATCAGGCCTCCAAATTTATCTTTAACCGTTGTCTTGAGATTGGAGAAAGTGTCCCCGTTATAAAAGGGGTGTTGCATCTCTCTTTGGTCTACAATACTGGTATTGCCTTTGGCCTGTTTAAGAATCAGACGGTATTCTTTATCGCGGTTTCGATATTGGCCATTATCCTGATTATCTTGAATCTTATTCTCGAAGGCCGGGGGAAGCGCATTCACCCTGCGGACCTTTGGGGGTTTTCTCTAATGTTGGGCGGGGCTGCGGGAAATCTTTTTGACCGTATCCGGCTGGGGCATGTTGTTGATTTTATTGACCTTCGGGTTTGGCCGGTTTTTAACCTCGCTGACAGCTGTATTACTGTAGGTGCGATAATCATCTTGATACGATGCATCCGGTCATCTGTAAAATAGGGCCGTTCACAGTATATTCTTACGGCCTGATGCTGGCTATTGCCTTTGGCGTCTGCCTGTTTTTGCTGAAGAGAGAGGCCGCGCGCCAGGGTTTTAAGAGCTCGCAGATTGCTGATTTGGCATTTTGGGTGTTGGTCTTTGGGTTGCTGGGCGCGCGGATTTTCTATATTTTGTTTAATTTCCAATTCTATATAGAAAATCCGCGCGAAATCATTATGCTCAGTCACGGCGGTCTGATTTGGTACGGTGGGCTGTTTTCTGCGCTGATCTTTGCGGCAGCTTTTTTAAAAGCAAAAAAGCTGCCGCTTTTAAGCACCCTCGATTTATTCGCCCCGTTTCTGGCTTTTGGTCAGGCCCTCGGCAGAATAGGTTGCTTTTTGAACGGATGTTGTTATGGGAAGCCGGTAAGCTGGGGCGTATATTTCCCGGTACATGGCGAACGCCTGCACCCCACACAGATATATTCGGCCTTTAATCTTTTGATTATTTTTCTGGTCTTGCGCGCATTACAGAAAAAGTCATCCCGTCCCGGCCAGGTCTTATTTCTATACCTGTTGCTTGCTCCTTTGGAAAGATTTATCGTGGAATTTTATCGCGGCGATTCAACGCAAATCTTTTCGGGGCTCACGGGTTTTCAGTTGATAAGCCTGGTAATTATGGCGATTGCCCTGTATGCAAACCTTTACTTTTATTGTCGCAAAAGAAGATAGCGGCCAGCGCTTAGATGTCTTTTTATCCAAGGTCCTGCCCAAAAACACCTCCCGCACCTTTATTCAGTCCTTAATCCGGCAAGGTAAAGTCACAGTTAACCACGAACTTTGTAAGGCCCACAAAAAGGTGAAGGAAGGCGATCAGTTTAAAGTAGAATTTGAGGCGGCCTCGTTGATAACGGTGAAGCCGCAAAAACTGCCGCTAAAAATAATCTATGAAGACCCGGACCTGATAGTCGTAGATAAGCCGGTGGGAATGGTAGTGCATCCGGCTGCCGGTAACGCCTCAGGTACACTGGTAAACGCGCTTTTGTATCATTGTAAAAAACTTTCCAATGTCAACGAGCCCTTAAGACCGGGGATTGTGCATCGGTTGGATAAGGATACTTCCGGGGTGATGGTGGTGGCCAAAAATAACGCAACGCATAATTTTCTCGCCCAGCAGTTTGCCGAGCATACGATAAGTCGGAAATACATCGCACTCGTAAACGGCAATGTTGAGCTTGACGAAGGGATTATTGATTTGCCGTTGGGAAGAAGCCGGCACGACCGCGAGAAGATGACCGTCACTTTTGACCAGAGTCGGCAGGCCCAGACGGTTTATAAGGTAATTGGCCGCGCCAAGAGCTTTACCACCTTAGAGATTCTTCCGCGCACTGGCCGCACCCACCAAATCCGTGTGCATCTGGCTTATCTGGGCCATCCGGTTTTAGGGGATGCCAAATATGGCCGGCAGGCATCTTTTGGCCGGCTGGCCCTGCATGCCGCGGTCTTGGGATTTGTGCATCCGAAAACCGGCAAGTATATGGAATTTTCCTCACCTTTACCTAAAGAATTTGCGTCCCATTTCCCCAATCTGAAAAAGTTTTTAAGACGCTAATTTCCGCTAATTTAATACTACTTACCGCTAAGGCTGCTTAAGCGGATTAGCGGACATTAGTTATAAATTAGTGGTGATTAGTGTCAAAGAATTTTTCTCACAACCCCGGAAAAAATATTTGACAAGCCTTTTAAATAATGTTATATTTGAAACCCTTATGAAGCGAACCTATTACGCAAAACCATCCGAGATTGAACACCGTTATTATCTGGTGGATGCCCAGGATAAAATTTTAGGCCGGTTGGCCACCCGGGTCGCCATTTTATTACGCGGCAAGCACAAGCCTAATTTTACCCCGAATGTTGACTGCGGCGACGGGGTAATTGTGATAAACGCCGCTGGTATCCGGGTTACGGGTAATAAACTAAAGGAAAAGGTTTACCGGCGCTACTCGGGTTTTCCGGCTGGTCAGCGGTCAGTTACTTTGGAGAATATGCTTAAGAAAAGACCGACGCAGGTTTTAAGGCTGGCGATTTCCCGGATGCTGCCCAAGAACCCCTTGGGCCGCAAGATGCTTAAGAAATTAAAGATCTATTCGGGGGTAGAACATCCTCATCAGGCGCAGAAACCTGTGGCGTTGGAGGTTTAGATAAATGGCAGAGGTGATAAGATTTCAGGCGGTTGGCAGACGCAAAGAAGCTATAGCCCGGGTTACGCTTTTGCCGGGCAGTGGAAGTTTCTCGATTAACGGCAGAAAATTCGAGGATTATTTCTCCCGGGAAACCGACCGGTTATTTATAAGACAACCCTTTGAGCTGGCTAACGCCTTAAATCGGTTTAATTGTGTGGCTCGGATAACCGGCGGCGGTCTGTCCGGACAGGCCGGAGCGCTACGCTTAGGCATTGCCCGGGCTATTGCCAAGGCCGATGATGCCAACCGGGCGCTGTTGCGCAAAGAGGGCATTCTGAGGCGCGACCCGCGTATGAAGGAGCGCAAGAAGTACGGACAAAAAGGCGCGCGCAAAAGATTCCAGTGGACTAAGCGCTAACCTCGCCATTTTTTTTGTTATGAGATAAATCCCGGTTTAATAAAAGTAACGCAATAATAACCTGTCTCTGACGAGAAACCTGTTGACGAGACAGGTTTTTTATTTTATGATAAATTTTAAGTTCTCGCCGAGAAAACGGTGGAAGGAGGAATTTGAATGTTAAAAGTCGGGATTATCGGAGCCACGGGTTATACCGGTGAAGAGCTGATTAAGATTTTGCTGCGTCATCCGGAAGTAAAGATTACTTATCTGGCAGCTAAGGTAGAGAAGAAAAGCAAAATTTCGCAGGTCTTACCGCATTTTAAGGGGCAGCTCGATTTGGATTGCGATAATCTGGATAAAGATAAGGCAATGCAGATGTGCGATTTGGTTTTTCTTGCTCTTCCGCACACGGTCTCGATGACCATTGCCCCAGATTTTTTAAAGGACGGGGAAAAGGTGATTGATTTAAGCGCGGATTACCGGTTAGATGAGCGGACTTATGAGCAATGGTATAAAACTAAACATACCGACGCCAAGGGATTAAAAGCCGCGGTTTATGGACTTCCTGAACTATATCGAGAGGATGTCAAGAAGGCTAAGCTCATTGCCAATCCGGGTTGTTATCCCACGGCTGCCATTTTGTCGCTGGCGCCCATTGTCGCTACCCTGTCTAAAGAAATTGAGACGATAATCATTGACGCTAAATCTGGAGTGACGGGTGCAGGTAGAAAGGCGGCTTTGGATTTCTTTTTCTGCGAAATCAACGAGAACCTTAAGGCTTATAAGCTTAACAGTCACCAGCATATGCCGGAGATTACGCAGGAACTTTACAAACTTGCCAAGGTAAAGATGACCATAAATTTCGTGCCACACTTAATCCCGTTAAATCGGGGGATCTTAGAGACGATTTATGTCAAATTCAGTAAGCCGGCTGAAGAAACCAAGCTACAGGATATCTATAAGAAGTTTTACAAGCAAGAGCCGTTCGTACGAATTAAGGCACCAGGAAGTTTTCCGCAGATAAAGGATGTCGCCTATACCAATTATTGCGATATTGGCATAAAGGTTGTGGAAAAAGAAAAGCTCGCCATAATCGTCGCAGCCATTGACAACCTGCTTAAAGGCGCAGCAGGACAGGCGGTACAGAATATGAATATTATGTGCGGCTTTAAAGAGTCAACGGGTCTATTATGAAGATTGTCCCTGGCGGCATAACCGCGGCAAAGGGATTTCAGGCCAATGGTATTTCCTGCGGTTTGAAACGCAGCGGCAAAAAGGATTTGGCGCTTATATATTCGTTGCGGCCGGCCAAGGCCGCGGGGATGTTTACGCAAAACCGCTTGCAGGCCGCGCCTTTACGAGTTACCAGAGAGAATTTAAAATCAGGCTTAGCCTCGGCAATTATCATTAACAGCGGAAATGCCAATTGTTCCACCGGCAAAAGAGGAATGATTGATGCACAGGCAATGACTGAAGCGGTGGCCGAGGCAATGAAGCTGCCTGCCAAGCAGGTCTTGGTAGCTTCCACCGGAATAATCGGCAAGCCCTTGCCAATAGAGAAAATTAAGCTGGGCATTAATTCTCTGGTCAGCGGTTTAAGTTCTGAGGGAGGAATTAAGGCAGCTGAGGCTATTCTTACTACGGATACCCGGGTAAAAGAATGTGCAGTGAAAATGGATATCTCGGGTAAAGTCGTGACTATTGGGGCTATGGCCAAGGGCGCGGGAATGATTTATCCCAATCTGGCGACGATGTTGGTGTTTATTGCTACCGATGCCTTAATTGAAAAGCCGGCATTAAGCCGGGCATTAAAGATTGCAGTGGATAATTCTTTTAATTGCATCACGGTTGACGGCTGTACCAGTACCAATGATACGGTATTAATTCTGGCCAACGGCTTAGCCGGCAATGCGGTATTAAAATCCGGCAGCCGGGAATTTGGCGTGTTTAGCGAGGCGTTAAATTGGGCTTGTTTTAAACTGGCGCAGGAGATAGTTAGGGATGCGGAAGGCGCCACCAAATTTGTGAAAATAATGGTGGGTGGTGCCCCATCAGTTTCTCTTGCGCGCAAAGCCGGCTTTGCCATTGCCAATTCGCTTTTATTTAAGACCGCGCTTTTTGGCGAAAATGAGAATTGGGGCCGGATAGTCGCGGCTCTGGGTCAAGCGGGTATTTCGTTTAACGAGGAGAAGCTCGGTATTTCCTTTACTCCTTTTAAGAAAAAAGAAATCTGCGTGCGCGTGGATTTAAGATCAGGCGCGCACGCCGCCACCATTTTTACCAACGACATCTCATATCAATATATAAAAATCAATGCAGGATATAATTAAAAAAGCCGAAGTCTTAATCGAGGCCCTGCCGTATATCCACACCTTCCGCAAGAAGACCGTGGTGATAAAATACGGCGGCAGCATCTTAAGCGACGAGAAAATTCGCCACGGCGTCTTGCAGGATATTGTTTTCTTAAGCTTTATCGGCATAAAGCCGGTCTTGGTCCACGGCGGAGGAATGAATATCACCGAACGAATGAAGACCAGCGGCAAAAAAGCCGAGTTCGTGGAAGGGATGCGGGTTACCGACGAGGAGACCTTAAAGATCGTAGCCGAAGAATTAGAAGTTTTAAACCACACCATTGTTAAGGAAATCATCGCGCTGCGCGGCCATGCCGCGGGATTAAAAGGCAACAGCGGAATCATCGAGGCCAGAAAGAAGCGTGGAAAAAAGGATCTGGGATTTGTCGGTGAAATAGCTGAGGTGAATACAGAGGCGATTTCCAGTTACTTGGACAAAGAAATAATCCCGGTTATCACGCCGATGGGGCAGGGCAAGGATAAGCATATTTACAATATCAATGCTGATGAAACCGCCAGCGCAGTGAGTGTGGCTCTATCTGCGGAGAAATTTGTCCTCTTGACCAATGTTAAAGGCGTGATGCGCCATACCGAAGACGAAGATTCTTTTATCTCCACCTTAAACGCCCGGGAGGCCCGGCAGATGATCAAGGAACACATTATTCAAGAAGGGATGATTCCCAAGATCGAAGCTTGCCTCGCAGCCGTGGAAAACGGCGTGGGCAAGACCCACATTATTAACGCCAAGATTTCCCACGCGCTCTTGTTGGAGATATTTACTGACAAAGGGATTGGAACGGAGATTGTGCAGTGAAAAAGGCCGAGGTCTTTGAATCATACAAAGAAAATATTCTGCCTACTTATACCCGCCAGGCCTTGATTTTTGTCAAGGCCAAAGGAATGCGGATATGGGATATTGACCATAAAGAGTATCTGGATTTTTTCCCCGGCTGGGGAGTGAGCAACTTGGGGCACTGTCATCCTAAGGTTATGGCTGCGGTGCGCGATCAAGTCGGGAAGCTCATCCACATACCCAACAATTTTTATAACCTTAATCAGGCTCGGCTGGCCAAAGAGCTGATGCGTTGGACCTTTCCGGCTAAAGTATTTTTCTGTAATTCCGGAGCCGAGGCTAATGAGGCAGCCATAAAATTCAGCCGCAAATTCGGCAATGGAAGATACGAAATTATCGCCTTTGAAAATTCTTTTCATGGCCGGACCTTGGCGGCCTTGGCTGCCACGGGACAAGAAAAATATCAGCAGGGTTTTAAGCCCTTGCCTGAAGGGTTTAAGATTGTTCCTTTCAATGACCTCAAGGCCGTGGAAAACGCTGTGACTGACAAGACCGTGGCTATTATGTTGGAGTTTATTCAGGGCGAAGGCGGGATAAATGTGGCCAGAAAAGATTTTATTGCCGGCATAAAAGAGATTTGCCATAAAAAGAACCTTCTCTTGATGGCCGATGAGGTGCAGACGGGAATTGGCCGGACCGCAAAGATGTTCGCCTACGAGCATTATGGGATTACCCCGGATATTATGACCTTGGCCAAGGCCTTGGGCGGCGGCTTGCCTATCGGCGCGATGGTGGTAAGAAAAGACATTGCCGATATCTTACAGCCAGGCACGCATGCCTCGACTTTCGGCGGTAGTCCCTTGGTTTGTAAGGCTGCTTTGGCGGTTTTGCGCGCGGTGGATAAGGAAAAGTTGTTAAGTAAGGCGCAGAAGGCGGGCGAATATCTTTATCAGAGACTTCTGGTTTTGAAAGAAAGACATAAAAGTATCGTTGAGATCCGCGGCAAGGGGTTGATGTGGGGCGTGGAATTGAGCGTGCCGGGCAAGGCAGTATTCGAAAAATGCCTTGAAAAGGGGATGATTATCAACTGCACCCACGACACAGTGTTGCGCCTGATGCCGGCTTTGAATGTGACCAAAAAGCAAGTAGACAAGGCAATGGCGATTTTGGAGAGCTGCTTATGAAAAAAGATTTACTGACCATTAAGGATTTAAGCGCCAAGGATATTGCCGAGATTTTTGCCTTAACGCAAAAAATCAAAGCCAACAAAAATAAATTTACCTCGGCGCTCAAGGGGAAATCCGTGGGCCTGATTTTTCAGAAGCCCTCCAACCGCACCCGGGTTTCCTTTGAAGTGGGGGTATGGGAATTAGGCGGCCATTGTATTTATCTGGGGCCCGATGAAATCAATCTGGGCCAGCGGGAAACTGCGGCAGATGTAGCCCGGACCTTGTCCCGGTATCTCTCGGCCATTGTCGCGCGCACCTTTAGCCACGAAACAGTTGAAGAGTTGGCCAGCTATGCTGCTATTCCGGTGATTAATGGCTTAAGCGACTTTTCTCATCCTTGTCAGGCCTTGGCAGATGTTTTTACCATTAAAGAGAAAAAGAAATCTTTTAAAGTGATTACCTTGGCATATATTGGCGACGGGAATAATGTCTGTCATTCTTTACTGATGGCTGCGGCAAAGGTGGGTTTAAATATAAGGATTGCCACGCCAGAGGCTTACGCGCCGGACGCAGGAGTGGTGGCCGAGGCAAGATCTGCTGGGCAGGGGTCTGGAGCGAAGATTGCACTGGGCAACGAGCCAACCGAGGCGGCAAAGAATGCGGATGTAATTTATACTGATGTTTGGGCGAGTATGGGTCAGGAGGCTGAAGCGGAAAAACGCAAAAAGGACTTTGCCGGCTTCCAAGTTAACTCTCCACTGACTGCCTTGGCAAAAAAGGATTATTTATTTATGCATTGCCTGCCAGCGCACCGCGGACAGGAGGTTGGCGATGAGATTATGGATTCCCAGCATTCCATTGTTTTTGATCAGGCGGAAAACCGGTTGCATGTGCAGAAGGCAATACTTATTTGGATATTGGGAAAGCGAGATAAAATTCCAAACCACAAATTCCAAATTACAAACAAATCACAATAACCGAAATCCGAATGTCCAAAAGGTCAAGTGCAAATTTTGCTGGATAATTTTTGAGATACCTTCGAGTTTTTTATTACCTGCTCTTTCTTAGCTTTCTGTCTGAGTTTATGACGCAGCTCCATGATCTTAACTTGATCCTCAAAGCTA
>JBMONJ010000093.1:0-10442 GCA_049324655.1 Candidatus Omnitrophota bacterium
GGCGATTAGTTTCCTAAAGAATCGCTGTAATCTTGCTTTTAATCACTGTAATCGCTGTTCAAATATGATTTCCTTGAATTGTCTGTGCGCCTCTTCCCATGTAAATTGCTTTGACCATTCCACGGCATTGGCAGAAAGCCTCTTCCGCAATTGCTCGTCGGAGATTATCCGTCTCATTGCCGCTGCCAATTCTTCGGGCTGGGGACTCTCGGATATCAAAATTCCGGTCTGCCCGTCTTTAACCGAATCTCGCAATCCAGTAACCCGCGTGGCAATGGCTGGCGTAGCGCAGGCATTGGCCTCAATAACCACCATCCCCCAGCCCTCTTTTACCGACGGCAGCAGCAATGCCCAAGCCTGCTGCATCAGGCAGACCTTGCGGTCGGCCTTAAATCTCTCAAAGAAAAGCACATCCTTATCCTCGAAATACACATTATCAATCAAGTCCAACTGCTTTGACAATTTTTCCAAGGCCGCACGCTCATAGCCATAACCGACTATTGCCAATTTTGCTTTGGGGTAGTCCTTAACCACGCCGGCCATGGCCCGGATGCATAGACCAACCCGCTTCATCCGGTTCAATCTGCCGACATAAATAAAAAGCGGGGCAACTGACTTCTCAGCAGGAATATACCGCTGGTGGTCCAATCCCAGTCTAAAAGTCTTGATATTTTCCGCGGGTATCCTGATCTTTTTCAAATCCTCGCCGGTACTTTCAGAATAAACTATAAAATCAGTCTGGCGATAAGGAAGATACTGCAACGGCTCTAGCCAAAACGCCAGATGGGAAATCACTGCCGGCCATTCGTAAAAAAATACCTCTCTGGCTAATTGATTTAAATACGCAAATCGCCTGCTCTTCGCATACCAAGGAGTCTGCCAAGCCAGAGTATTAATCATATCAATGACGATATCCGGTTTTTTCTTAAGAGAAAGATAGTAAACCGCCGCATGTAAGTAAGTAGTAAGCCGGTTCCCCCGTCGGATTATTTTTATACCGGAGATTTCCTCTTCACGAAGGCAGCCGGTAAATCTGCGGCAAAACCAAGTGACGCGATGGCCTTCCCCGGCGAGTCTTTTTGCCAGCTCAAAGGCGATAATCTCGGCCCCGCCAACATCCGGGTTTTTTAAGTCTTTCCAATTATAAATTAGTATATGCATAAGACAATGGTTCAGGCATATTAAGCTATGGGGGTGGGTGTGAGTTTTTATTTTCTCCTCATCCTCACAACTCACAACCCGACTCAATACCCACACCCCATCCTCATCCCTACAACCATTTAACTTAAATTCTCTCCCTCCAGTAATCCAACAAATCTTTAAGCGTTTGCTTAAGGGGAATCTGCGGTTTCCATCCGGTCTGTCTGCGGAACTTGCTGGCATCACCCAAAAGAATCTCCACATCCGACGGCCGCATCCTTTGGGGCTCGGGTTTTATCTTCGGCTTAACCCGACTTAAGGATAGAAGAATATTCAGCAGCTGACTTATGGTTATTGCCCGACCCGAGCAGATGTTATATAACTCTCCGGGCTGGCCCTTTTGTACCGCCAGCCAGTAAGCCCTGACCACATCGCGGACATCAGTGAAATCCCTTCTTGCCTTAAGGTTGCCGACATAAATCGTTGGTTCCTGTTTTCCTTTTTCGATTAAAGCAATCTGTTTGGCGAAATTGGAGCTGACAAACACCTCGCCGCGGCGCGGGCCCGTATGGTTAAAGGCGCGGGTCCTGATGACCTTGAGGCCATAGCTTTGATGATACTGATAGCCCAATAAATCCTGCGCTACCTTGCTTACACCGTAGGGGCTTAAAGGCCGCAAGGGATTGGTTTCTTTTATCGGCACTTCATTTTTGTAAACCATTCCGTATTCCTCGCTGGAGCAGGCAATCTGGATGCGACAGTTTAATTTCAATTCCTTAACCGCTTCAAAGATATTCAGCTCGCCAATAATATTGGTGGTTAAGGTCTCGACTGGCGCATGCCAGGAAGTCGGCACAAAAGACTGCGCCGCCAGATGGAAGATATAATCCGGCCGGATTGAGGAGATGACCTTTTTTACCGAAGTGGCGTCGCGGATATCGCACTCATGCAGTATGAGCCGGTCTTTGATCTGGTCGATATTCTCGGTCTTGCTTCTCCAGCGCTCAATGCCGTAAACCTTAATCCCTTTCTGCTTCAATAAAAATTCCGCCAAGTGGCTGCCGACAAATCCGGTAATGCCGGTGATTAATGCGCGTTTCATTTAGGCCCCTTTCTATTTAAATCCCAAATCCCAAGCACCAAATTCCAATACCCAAATTACAATATCCAAACCTGCGGTTTCCGATTTTGGTCATTGGAATTTGGAATTTTCAACGTGGTTTAAGCTCCATTTTGACGGCGGTCGCTGATACGGTCGTAATAACGCAGAATCTTCATCCGATAAAACACGGCCAGCGTATCCCAAGTAGTCTGCCAAATCGCTCTTAAACCCACGCGGCCGAGTTTACGTTTTGAGTCCAAGACCACCGGCGCCTCAGCGATTTTAAATCCCAAGCGATGGGCATTAGCCAAGATCTCTAAATCATAGGCAAACTGCTTGACCAGAATCCGCGGCAGGACCTTGCGGATTACTTGGGCCTTGAAAATCTTTAAACCGGTCTGCGTGTCGTGGATAGGCAGGCCGAACAAAAGCTTAATTAGCCAGAAATAAACAGTACTAATCAAACGACGATCCAGAGGATAATTCAAAACTGAGTTAGGATGACGCTTGGAGCCAATAACTACATCCGCATCGTCAAGGCGCATAATATCCATAAAGGTCTGCAGTTGTCCCGGGTGCAAATCCATATCCGCGTCGAGGAATACAATGTATTCTCCGCTGGCATAACGGCAGCCTTTCTTTACTGCCCGGCCCTTGCCATAATTCTCCCAGTTCTTTTTAACCAAGATCTGCTGGTGATGGTGGCTTAATTTCAACGCCTCTTCATAGGTTTGATCCGAACTGCCGTCATCAATGACAATAATCTCATAAGGACAATTGAATTCCTTGAAGGTACGTATGGTCTCTTCCAAGGCCTGGGTTATCCGGCCTTCCTCGTTGTGGGCAGGAATGATAACCGAGACCTTTTGGCTGAGGTTCTTCATCTTCGTAAACTACCTACCGCTTCAAAAACACCAATGCCGAATAAGATCATCGAGACGAGCACTAGCGAATAAAGTACCATATTCAATGTACTGTGGAAGGAGGCAATAAGTCCGACTTGGATTACCGCCGCAGAAACGAGATAAGCGGTATAGGTAAACCGATGGATAGCCAAGTTATAAAACATCAGCTGATTTACCAGCGCATAAAAAATCATCGCCACGCAGAAAAAAGGGACCAAGCTGACTGCCTGCGGCAGCCGGCTGCCAGTCAAGACCCGCAACGCAAACATTGGGAAAAGCATACAAAATACGCCGGCTGCCGCACTCAAAAACCCGGTAATAAATAAACCCGTCTTAAGATAGGCGAGCGCGGTTTTTCCCTGATGATGCGCCTCGCTCATTTTAGGGAACAAGATTACCCCAACTACCGCCGGCAAAAACAACACCACCTTGCCGGTCATTTGCGCCACTGAATACCAACCCGCCTCCTGCGCGGAGAAAAAATGTTTCACCATAATTACATCCACATTGGTCAGCACCATCCAGCCCAAAAGACTTAAAAAAACCGGAACGGTATATTGGTAAACGCTCTTCATTCTGATTTTTTCTCCACCTTCTCCTGCTGAGCCAGTCAGCTCATCAGGAAGTAAAAATAACGAAAATCCGAAACCGGCAAGGGCAGCCAAGCACAAACCCAGAAGCGCGCCGACTGCCCTAAAACCTAAGAATACCAGCACCCCGCCCAGTCCCAATTTCAAAAGACCATAAACCGAGTTGCTTATTGCCATTGCGAGGAACCTCTGACTTCCCTGCAAAGCGCCGGTAACCAAAGGACCAATAACCGTAAAGAAAATAAATCCTCCGGTAATCAGGACCGGAACAATGGAATTGCTCTTTAAGAAATTCCCGATAACCGGGCTCGAAAGAGCAAAAAGCAGCAGAAAAAGCAAATCGCAAAACAAAACCCGCTTGCCAAAATGAACTAAGAAATACTTTATCGCGGCATACTTCTTTTGGAAAAATTCCTTAGAGACCGCTTTTGCCACCACGGTCTGCACAGTGGTGGCCGGCAGAGACAAAATCATAGTTAAGGAAAACAGGGCATTTAAAAGCGCATATTCTTCGGGCACCAAGTTTCTTACCATAAACAGCCAGAAAAAAAGGTTACAGAGATTAACGAATATTGAGGCAAGAAAGAGTATGCCGCTTGCCTGAAACAGCTCGTTAAATATTTTTACTTTTAAACCATACAACAGTAGCATAAAGCCCTTTTCCCAATGGAATCCTTGGCTGCCAGCGCAAAAGCCTTTTTGCCAAGGAAATATCCGGCCGGCGCTGTTTTGGGTCGTCTTGCGGGAGAGTCCGGTAAACGATGCGGCTTTTACTGCGGGTTGTCTTCATTACCATTCTGGCAAATTCGATAATGGTAAATTCATCCGGGTTACCCAGATTTACCGGCTGATGAAAATCAATACGCATCAACCGGCAGATGCCTTCGATAAGATCAGATATATAACAAAAGGAACGGGTTTGTTTTCCGTCCCCATATACGGTCAAGGGTTTATTATGCAGCGCCTGAAAAATAAAGTTGGGCACCACTCTTCCGTCTTTAATCCGCATCCGCTCTCCATAGGTGTTAAAAATCCTGACGATACGAGTATCCACTTTGTGTACGCGGTGGTAGGCCATAGTTATAGCCTCGGCAAAACGCTTGGCTTCATCATAAACCCCGCGCGGGCCAATAGGGTTGACATTGCCCCAGTAACCTTCTTCTTGGGGATGGACCAGCGGATCTCCGTAAACTTCGGAAGTAGATGCCAAAAGAAACTTGGCCTGCTTGGCCTTGGCCAATCCCAGGGCATTATGCGTTCCCAAAGAGCCCACCTTCAAAGTCTGAATCGGCAAATTCAGATAATCCACCGGGCTGGCTGGCGAGGCAAAATGCAATATATAATCCACCTTACCGGGAAACTTGATATATTCCGTTACATTATGTTTAATAAAAATAAACCGCGGGCTTTTAAGCAAATGGCGGATATTATTGGTTGAGCCAGTAATAAGATTATCAACACAGATAATCCGCTTACCTTCGCCAAGCAGGCGTTCGCAAAGGTGGCTGCCAATAAATCCCGCGCCGCCGGTAATGAGTATCGTGGAAGCCTTAGAAGACTTCTTTAACGCAAATGGTCGCGAATCTAACGCAGATTTTCGCGAATTTTTGCTTCCGACAATTCGCGTTGATTTGCGTTTGATTCGCGGTAATGCGCGTTCAGAGACGCGCCTCAGCGTTGTTGGCGAAACCATTCCACCGTCCTTTTCAGGCCTTCTTGGAAGTCCGCCGCGGGCCGGTATTTGAGCAGCTTTTTGATTTTAGAAATATCCGCGAGGGTGCGAAAAACATCTCCGGCCCGCGGCGGCCCAAACACCGGCTTTATCTTTTTGCCAGTGATGCGGTTAATACTATCCACCAGATCCAACACTGTATTATCCTTTCCATTGGCCACATTAAAAACCTCACATTGAATTCCCGGGGTAGTCGCCGCCAAAAGATTGGCTTGCACCACATTGTCAATATAAGTAAAATCCCGGGACTGTTTGCCCGTGCCGTGCACTGGCGGCGACTCATTCTTTAAAATACAAGTAATGAACTTAGGAATTACCACTGCGTATTCATCGTCTAAGGCCTGCCGCGGGCCAAAGACATTGAAGTAGCGCAGCGACACCGTATCCAAACCGTAATTTTTACTGAAGACCCGGCAATAATATTCGCCAGCCAGTTTGCTTAAAGCATAAGGCGAAATTAATAGCGGATAATCAGTTTCTTTTTCCGGGAATTTATCGGTATCTCCGTAAACCGAACTCGAAGAGGCAAAGACAAAACGTTTAACTCCCTTTTCTTTTGCTGCCTCTAACATATGCAAGGTTCCGTCGATATTCACTGCGTTGTATTCGTGGGGCATAGTCAGCGACTTAGGCACCGAACGCAAAGCCGCCTGATGCAAAATATAATCCACTCCTTCACAGGCATTAACACAGGTTTGATAATCACGGATGTCCCCGCGCAACAGCTCAAAGCGATCAGAAGGCAGTCCTTGCGTAAAGGTCAGATTCTCCACTTTTCCCGAGGAGAAATTATCCAGCACCCTGACCTTCTCTCCTTGTGAGAGCAATTTCTCAGTAATATGCGCGCCGATAAAGCCCGCGCCGCCGGTTACCAGATAAATACTCATAATCTTTCCACCTTTCTGTTGGAAGCTTTATAGACATTGCGGCAGTCAAAAATGGCCTGCGCATTCTTTAAAACGAAATCATAATCCACTACGCGATGAGCGGTCGCCACCACTACGCAGTCAGACTGCGCCAGCGCCAATTTGGTCAAGGCCACGGACTTCAAGTTGATATGCGGAAATTTAAGATACGGAATGTACGGATCGTGATAGGCAACCTTGGACTTGGCTTTCAAGAAAAGCTCGATGATATCCAAGGCCGGAGACTTTCTTAAATCCTTGACATCATTTTTATAGGTCGAACCGAGCACCAAAATCTTCGCGTTACGCAGGGATTTTTTCTGCCGCTGCAAAATCCCCGCCACCCGCTCAATAACATACACCGGCATATGATTATTGATATCCGAGGCCAGCTTTACGAATTTCAAAGGATAACCCAACTTGCGCGCCTTCCAATAAAGATACAGGGGATCCTTTGGAATACAATGTCCCCCCACGCCCGGGCCCGGATAAAAAGGCATAAACCCAAAGGGCTTGGTCTTGGCCGCGTCCACGACTTCCCAGATATTGACCTTAAGCTTCTGGCACATCATTGCCAGCTCATTCATCATTCCGATATTGACGATGCGAAAGGTGTTTTCCAAAAGCTTGACGGTCTCGGCAACGCGGGTCGCCGAAACCACCACCACCTTGCAAATGATATGCCGATAAAGCAAATCAATCAACTGGCGGCATTGGGGAGTGACGCCGCTGACCACCTTGGGCGTTTCGCACAACCCGTATTTCTTATTTCCGGGGTCAATGCGCTCCGGAGAAAATCCCAAAAAGAAATCCCGGCCGCATTTCTTGCCGCCCGCTTCCAACAGCGGCTTGATTACCTCGTCGGTGGTGCCGGGATAAGTAGTGCTCTCCAAGACGATTAAGGCGCCGGGATTATGATATTGCTTAATGCTCTTTACCGCCTGCAAAATATAAGCGATGTTCGGGGTGTATTTTCTTTTTAGTGGCGTGGGCACGCAGATTAAAATTACATCGCAATCCTTTAACAGCCGGAAATCGTTGGTGGCCCAAAGCCGCTTCTCTTTTAAAACCTCGCGCAATTCTTTGGTGGTCACATCCAAAATATAACTTTTCCCTTTTTTAAGATTGGCTACGCGGTCATAATCCGTGTCAAAGCCGATAACCTTAAATCCTACTCTGGCAAAATTCACAGCCAGCGGCAGACCGACATAGCCTAAACCAATGACTCCCAAATTGGCCTTCTGGTTCTTGATTTTGTTTTTTAGTGCGTTAAACATTCCTCAAGCTCCTTGCCTTTAATTTTTTCCACCACCAGGAATTTGCCTTATACCATTTGATAGTCAGTCCAAGCCCCTGGGAAAAACTATATCGCTGTCTCCAACCCAGCGCCTCAATCTTGCGGCAGTCAAGGCTGTAGCGCAGGTCATGGCCCGGCCGATCAGTAACGAATTTAATCAGGCTCTCGGGTTTATCTAATTTCTTTAAAATGGTTTTGGTAAGCTTCAAGTTACTAAGATGATTTCCCGCAGCAATATTATAAATCTCGCCGGTCTTACCCTTAAGGAATACCAAATCCACGGCTGCGCAATTGTCCAGCACGAACAGCCAGTCGCGCACATTCACTCCTTTGCCGTAAAGCGGAACGGGCTTATTTTCCAAGGCATTGGTGATGAATAAAGGAATGACTTTTTCCGGATATTGATAGGGCCCGTAATTATTGGCGCTGCGGGTAATCAACACCGGCATTCGATAAGTTATGAAAAAGGAATTGACCAAAAGATCGGCCGCGGCCTTGCTGGCAGAATAGGGATTGCTGGGATTTAAAACCCTTTCCTCGCGGCAGCAGCCTTTCTCGCAGCTCCCGTAAACCTCGTCGGTGCCGATATGCAGGAACCGCTTGATTTTATTTTCTTTGGCTGCGCGCAAAAGCACATAGGTACCGTAAACATTGGTATTGATAAAATGCCGGGCGTCCAAGAGCGAACGGTCCACATGACTTTCTGCGGCAAAGTTAATCACTCCGTCGCAGGATTTGATGAGGCGCTTGACCAAGTCAAAATCCGCGATATCGCCTTTTACGAAACAATAGCGGGGATTTTTCTCTATGTCGCGCAGGTTGTCCGGGTTTCCCGCGTAGGTGAGCTTGTCCAAGTTGATAATCTTATAACGCGGATGCTTATTCAGGATATAACGGATGAAATTGGAGCCGATAAACCCGGCCCCGCCGGTGATTAGTAATCGCATCTGGCTACTCCGGAATTTGTAAATTTTTATTGAGCCTTTTCGCGGCCAAGAAATTGGCGCGCAGCAATGACGCGAAGGTGCCGCAATCGGTCCATTCGCCGTCCAGCACATCGTAATAGAGCTCTTTGGCCTTTAGATAAGCGTTGTTCACATCGGTTATCTCTAACTCCCCGCGCTGCGACGGCTTTAGACGATGAATAAAATCAAAGGCGCAGGGGTCATACATATAAATGCCCGTTACGATAAAATTGGATTTTGGGCGTTTGGGTTTCTCGACGATAGAGATAATCTTCTCATCCTTTACCTCGGCTACGCCAAAACGCTGCGGGTCAGGTACCTGCTTTAAGAGAATCCGCGCGCCGTGCGTCTGGCGCTTAAAATTCTCTACATATGGCCGGATAGACTTCTCGATAACATTGTCGCCCAAGATAACCACAAACTTATCCCGTCCTACAAAATGTTCGGTAAGACTTAGGGCCGCGGCGATTCCGCCCTCGCCCTGCTGATAAGTATAGTTGATATGCTTTAACCCGAATTCCCCGCCGTTACCCAAGAGCCGTAAAAAATCCCCGGCATTGTTGCCGCCAGTTACGATCATAATGTCCTTTATACCGGCGTCTATTAATGTCTGCAAGGGATAGAAAATCATCGGCCGGTTATAAACCGGCAGGAGATGTTTGTTGGTAATGCGGGTTAGCGGCTCAAGCCGCTTTCCCAACCCGCCGGCTAAGATGACTCCCTTCATTTCATTTCCTCCAATCAAACGGAATCTTATTCTCAAACGCGTCCAGACGATACTCGTCGGGCTTTTTCGGATTATACGGCCAAGTGGGGATGTTAATAACAATAGATTCCTCTTTGGCCAGACCCTTAAAACCATGATAGACCTTTTTGGGGATTTTAATTAAACGGGGCTTTAGCGGCTCCATAATGAATTCATTTACCTGTCTATAAGTCGGCGAGGACTTGCGGGCGTCATATAACCCCAGACGGATTTTCCCGACAATGCAGACAAAATGGTCATCCTGTTTTTTGTGAAAATGCCAAGCCTTGACCACTCCGGGTTTTACCGTGGTAATATAGACTTGGCCGAATTGCTTAAAAATCTTATCGTCGCGCCTTAAAATCTCCATTAACCTGCCGCGCTCGTCAAAGTGGATGGTGAGTTTTTTTATTCCGACTCCCTTGATTAATTTCATTGCAACTCCTTTTAAAATCTTTTAACGCGGATGACCACTAATTTCATGCTAATCGCCGCTAACTCTTGGGATGAGATTGAGTTGTGAGTTGTGAGTCGAGTTCTGAGTAGTGAGGGTGAGGTATTGTTGGCCTCACAACCCACCCGCAATACTCACTACTAAAGATTCGCGGCAATTAGTGTTTCAATTAGCGGCAATTAGCGTCTTTAATCTCTCTTAAACTAACTTCCTCCCAATACAATAATACCTAAACCCCATCCGCGCCATAACCGAGGGGTCGTAGATATTGCGGCCGTCAAAGATAAGTGGCTGGCGCAATAATTTTTTAACTCGCTTAAAGTCGATCTCCTTAAACTCGTTCCATTCAGTAATGACCGCCAGACAGTCACTGCCTTTGACTGCCGTATACGCGTCATTACAGAAGGTTACGGCACTTAAATACTCCTTGGCCTTATCCATTGCCTGCGGGTCAAAAACCCTTATCCTCGCCCCTTCCTGCTGCAGGGCCTTGATAATTCCCACTGAAGGGGCATTGCGCATATCGTCGGTGCAGGGCTTAAACGAAAGACCCCAGATACCGATGGTCTTGTCTTTTAATATCCACATCTCTTGCTTGATAAGTTTA